>DATAMU010000260.1:0-11435 GCA_036266605.1 Candidatus Acidiferrum sp.
CTTCTCGCCATCAACCAAAACTTCCGCCGAACGACAACGCCCGTTGTAATTTGACGATTGGCTCATTCCGTAAGCTCCAGCAACCCAAATCGCCAACACATCGCCCGGCGAAACGGGACCTAGCGGCCAATCATGCAAAAAGCAATCTCCCGATTCGCACACAGGTCCAACCACATCAACACGTTGCCGCCCTCCGCGATCCGCCCCGCGCGTCACACGAGTGACCGGATGCGTCGCGCCATACAACACCGGCCGCATCAGATCGTTCATCCCCGCATCCACAATCACGAATGTTTTGCCGCGACTTTCTTTCACATACAACACACGCGTCAGCAACACACCCGCAGGACCAATAATCGTCCGCCCCGGTTCGAGCAGCAAATGCGTATGCAATGGCTCGAGAATCTCCGCCACCATCCGCGCGTAGGCTTCGCGTGCAGGCGGTTTTTCGTTTGCATACCTGACGCCGAGTCCACCGCCGAAATCGAGAAACCTCAGCAAAATTCCGTGACTGCGCAAGTCGCAAAAATAAGATGCGAGTCGCTGCAACGCCTGTCGAAACGGATCGAGCGACACAATCTGCGAGCCAATGTGCACGCTGATTCCCTGCCAGCAAATCCAGTGCGAATCCGCATGCGCCAAATACAGACGCCGCGCCTCTTCCCACGTCATCCCAAACTTATGCTGATACCGCCCCGTTGAAATATGCGGATGCCCGCCCGCCTGCACATCCGGATTCACTCGAATCGAAACGAACGGCGGTTTATTGCCGCGCTTTACGCTGCGCGACGCCTCATCGAGCAAAACCTCGAGCTCTGCTTCCGACTCAATATTGAAAAGCAAAATTCCGCGCGCGTCGGCCTCACGATTGCTCTTGCGATTGCCCGTAACGCGATACTGGAGCGCTTCGCGAAACTCTTCGCGGGTTTTGCCCACTCCTGAAAAAACAATCTTTTCGCCGCGAACACCGATTCTTCCCAGCATCTCCAACTCGCCGCCGGAAACAATGTCGAACCCATTCCCCGCCTTCGCTACATGCTTCAAAATCGCGAGATTGCCGTTCGATTTCACCGCGAAGCAAAGTGTGTGCGGCAGCGAGCCAAGTCCACGATGCAGTTGCGCCTGCGCATCATCGATCGCCGCGCGGCTGTACAAATACATTGGCGTGCCAATCTTTTCTGCGACATCAACCAGTCGCACGCCTTCGCATGCGACGGCTTCGGAAACGCCCGCGCCGCTCTGCGCCTTGCTCTGTTTCTTCCAGGAAAAATGCGGCGTAAACGTCGCCGGATCGACAAACGTCAACTTCTTCGCCGGCGCTTCGTTTTGGCCACTCATCGTACCTTTAGCACCACGAGCGTGCGATCGTCAGAAAGCGGCGCGCTCTGCGAAAACCAATCCACTTCGCTGAACACGCGATCGATCAACTCCGCCGCATTCAATTTGTGGTGATCCTCAATAATCTTGCGCAGCCGCTCCATTCCAAAAAACTGCCCTTCGCTGTTCGCCGTTTCCGCAATTCCGTCGGAATGAAACACCAAAATATCTCCGGAATCGAGCGTGACGCCCCACTCGTCATACGTGACATCCTCAAAAATCCCCAGCGGAAATCCAGTCAGCTCGACCTTGCCGCAACGCCCATCCTTGTAGAGCAACGGCTGCGACTGCCCCGCATTTGCGACGCGCAGCTTGCTACGGTTTTTCTGCCAACTCGCGAAGCACGCCGTCATGAATCGCCCTTCGATTCGCCTCTCGCCGATAATCTCATTCATCTGCCGCAGCATTTCCGCAGGCTGCAATTTCTGCGGCGCCAAGCTGCGCATGATTCCAATCGCAACCGCGCCATACAGCGCCGCCGCCGTGCCCTTCCCGCTCACATCGCCCAGCGCCACACCCAACTGCTGCGGCCCGTATCGCAGAAATTCATAGAGGTCGCCGCCAAGCTCGCGCGCCGAAAGATACCGCGCCGCCATATCCAAGCCGTAGTCATCGCTGGGCACCGAGCGCAGCAACGCGCCTTGAATGCGCTTCGCCGCCTGAAGATCGCGATCGAGCCGCGCCTCATCGCGCGCCACTTGCTCGTATAAACGCGCATTTTCCAGCGATACCGCGAAGTTCGCCGCCAAAATCGAAAGCGTCTGTACGTGATCGTCAGTGAAATAATTGAGCTGCGGACTTTCAAGATCGAGCACGCCAATCACGCGCCCCTTGTGCATCATCGGAATCGCAAGCTCCGACCGTGTTTCCGGATTCGCCATGATGTAGCGCGGATCGGCGGTCACGTCGGGCACCAGCACCGGCTGCCTCAATGTAGCCGCTGCGCCGACAATTCCTTCGCTTGCCGCCGCGCGCAATTTTCCCTGCACGCGCTGCCCATGCTTCACATCCACGCGATGACGAAACACCTTCAGCTCTTCGTCATACAGCATGATGCTCAAAATCTGATAGTCGATGACACGCTTGGTCTGCTCCGCCGCGCGCCGCAGCAATTCTTCGACATCGAGAATCGAGCTCGTCTCTCGCCCGACCTCATTCAACAACAGCAAAGTATCGGCCTGTGCTCGCACACGCTCAAACAACCGAGCATTTTCGACCGCCACCGCCAGCCGGCTCGCCAGCAAAGTAAGAATATTTTGCTGCTCGCGCGTGAAATATTCCGGATGCCGGCTCTGAATGTCGAGCACACCAATGCATTTTCCGCGCAGCATCAGCGGTACCGCCAACTCCGACCGCACATCGTCGACCGCGTGTATGTAGCGTGTGTCGTGATGCGTATCGCCGACGCGCACCGGATGCCCGGTTGCCGCCGCCGTGCCGGTGATGCCCTGGCCGAGCGGAATGCGCAAATTCGCAGCCAGATCGGGCGGATAGCCGATCGAAAAGCGATGTCGTAAATGCGAGCCATCGCCGTCGAACATCAGCACGCCAAAAATTTCGTAGTCGATGTGTCGCTTGATCAAAGCCGCCGAACGCGCGAGCACCTCGTCGAGGTCGAGCGACGCGTTGACCTCTTCGCCGATTTCGGCGAGCGTCGCCAGAACCTCGGCGGAGGTTTCCGCTGCGGCATTTTCAGCCAGCGTGCCCGTTTGTGATTCGTGGGGATTCATCGACGCACACATTATAGCAGGCGAGCAACATCGCTCAGACGCAGGATTTGTGCATGTTGAAAAACATGCAGCACGGCTCTTTTGCCGCATTTATAGCGGCTTTTTCGCACAATCGGAGCGATTCAGCTCGTTTTTGCGGTAGTTCCCAAAGAAAGCACGCCCACATCCGGCATATTCCGATACCGCTCTGCGTAGTCGAGTCCGTATCCGACCACGAACTCATTCGGAATCGTAAATCCAACATAGTCCGCATGTACCGCTGCGATGCGCCGCTCCGGCTTGTCGAGCAACACGGCAATACGGATTCGCTTCGGCTTGCGCTGCTCGAACACGCGCAGCAAATATTGCAGTGTCATCCCGGTATCGAGAATGTCTTCCACAACAATCACTGTCTTGCCTTCGATGCTCGAATCGAGATCGCGGGTCAACCGCACCTGACCCGAGCTGTGCGTGTCGCCGCCGTAGCTCGACACCGCGATGAAATCAAACGAAACCTCGCCTGAAATCTGCTTTCCAAGGTCGGTCAGAAAAAACACGGCACCCTTCAGCACTCCCACCAAATGCAACGGCTCATCGGGAAAGTCTTTCCGAATCTCACGCGCGATTTCCGTAACGCGTTTCTGCAATTTCGTCCGCGAAATCAGAATCCGCAGGCTTTCCCCGTTCTTGTTTTTCCGCTGCGACGTCTTAGCCGACTTCTTTTTCTTCGCCATAACCAACCTTTTCGTGGAACCGAGACTCTAGCTCACGCGGCGACGTTCAGCAAGACATCCGCGACCTTGCCTGTTATCGCGAGCAATTCATGCTTAAAATTGCTGCCAGGAGACTTCCACCGTGAATGCAACACCACCGACACATGAACCGTGGCTGCGCGGCACGCTCACGGACGTCAACGCCGTTCCACGCGCCGTGTTGCACGCCCTCGAACTCGCTGGTGAAGACCTGAACAAATGGTGCGCATCTCTGACCGAAGCACAACTCAACGCGCAGCCACACGGTCTGCCCTCGGTCGGGTTTCAGCTCCGACACATCGCACGGAGCATCGATCGTCTATTGACCTACGCCGAGGGAAACACCCTCTCCACCAAACAGCTCGACGCCCTCCGGCATGAATCGCAGCCCGGCGCTTCGCCTCAAGCACTTTTCGATGAACTATCTTCAGCGATTGAGCGCGCTGCGCAACGCGTCCGCGCTCTGGCCGAATCCGATCTCGAGCAAACGCGTGCTGTCGGCAAGAAGGCATTGCCCACGACGCTCGGCGGCCTCCTTGTTCACGTCGCCGACCACACCCAACGCCACGTCGGCCAAGCGATCACTACCACGAAAATTCTTCTCGCCGAATCCGAACGCCACTAAAACGACAAATCCTCCGCAATCGATCACTGCACGCTTAATCGTCATCCGATAAAATTCGGCTATACTCCCCAACCCGGAGGCGGCGTTGCTGCTCGAAGCGGTCGAAACCACAATTCTCTTTCTGAGCGCGCTCTTTCCCATCGTTAACCCGTTGGGCGGCAGCCCCATTTTCCTCACGTTGACGCAGGAATATTCCCCGGCGTCACGTCGCCTGCTGTCGCAGCGCATCGCACTCAACAGTTTTATCCTCCTGGTTGTTTCGGGGTTGGTTGGCACTCACATTCTGGCGTTCTTCGGAATTTCCCTGCCGGTTGTGCAGGTCGGCGGCGGCCTGATCGTGATCGTGACGGGCTGGAATATGCTCCAGCAGAAAGACGATGCCGACGATCCCGACAACCAAGTCCATCACGACGTAAACCCGCGTGATATTTTTCGCAGCGCTTTTTACCCCTTCACGCTTCCGTTGACGGTCGGCCCGGGTTCGATTTCCGTTGCAATCACGTTGGGCGCGAACGCCGCGCGACACGGCGAACCGTTCTATCTGGATTTGATCGTTCTGCTCATCGGTTCAGCCCTGCTCGCCCTCAGCATATATATTTGTTACGGATTTTCCGATCGCCTCGCGACGCTGATCGGCGCCACAGGAATGAGCGTCATCATGCGATTGTCGTCATTCCTGCTGGTCTGCATCGGGGTACAGATTTTCTGGAATGGCGCCGGCACCCTGCTGCGCACCGTCTTCAACGGGCACTGAACACGCCGTCATTCTTGCTCGGACGATCAATGAAAATCGTGCGAAACGGTTTCCGCTTTTGTCAGGAACAACGGCTGTAGCCGCTGTACTTTTACCGAAATGACGTTCTCCTGATTTTGCAAAATGCCTTCGAGCAGCAAAAACTGTTGATGCACAACCACCACATGATGTTCGCGAAAGATCTGCGGCGTCAAAATTGCATTTGAAATTCCCGTTTCATCTTCCAGGCTGAGAAACACAAATCCCTTTGCGGTCCCAGGACGCTGCCGCGCAATCACCGAGCCCGCAACGCGCACCGGCGTTCCATTGCGCATACGATGTAACTCGATCGCCGTGACCACTCCCTGCCGGCGCAAATCCTCGCGGTGGTAACGCAGTGGATGCGGACCAACCGTCATCCCCGTATTGTGAAAGTCCGCGACAAGCCGATCTTCCGAAGTCATCGGCTGCAGCGGAGACCGTTGCGCCATCGCATCGTCGGATTCCACCGCCTCCAGCAATGGCCCTGGTCGCCGCGCAACGCGTTCAATCTGCCACAGCGCATCGCGCCGGTGAAATCCCTCCTTGCCCCCGACAAAATTGAGCGCACCGATCTCGGCAAGCGCCGCCAAATCGCCTTTGCCCAGTTTCGGCACGCGCAGTTTCAAGTCATCGATCGAACGAAACATCTCCAAATCGCGCTGGCGCACAATCTCGCGGCCAATCTCTTCGCGCAGACCCTTCACATAGCGCAGCCCGACGCGCATGACATGTTCTTCACCCGCCTTTTCCAGCGTGCAGATCCAATCGGATTTCGTGACATCGATTGGCCGCACGCGCAGTCCATGCCGCTGTGCATCCTTCACCAGCGTCGCCGGGCTGTAAAATCCCATCGGCTGATTGTTGAGCATCGCCGCGGTAAACGCGGCGAGATAGTGGCATTTCAAAAATGCGCTCGCATAAGCGATCAACGCAAAACTGGCCGCATGCGACTCCGGAAACCCATACAACGCAAATGATGTTATCGATCCGACGATCGTGTCTTGCGTCGCGCCGGTGATGCCGTTGCGTTCCATCCCGCGCCGCAGCTTCACTTCCACGTCTCGCATCAATTTTTCCGAGCGCTTGAAGCCAAACGCACGCCGCAATTCCTCCGCTTCTCCGCCGCTAAACCCAGCGGCAATCATCGCCATGCGCAAGAGCTGCTCCTGAAACAGCGGCACGCCCAGCGTCCGCTCCAGCACCGGCTTCAACGAAGGGTGCAAGCATTCGGGCGCTTCCTTTCCCTGCCGCCGCGCCAAATACGGATGCACCATTTTCCCCACGATCGGCCCCGGACGGATGATCGCCACCTGCACAACGATGTCGTAAAACTCTTTCGGCTGGAGCCGCGGCAAACACGACATCTGCGCACGGCTTTCGATCTGAAACATTCCGACTGTGTCGGCCTTTTGCAATGTTTTGTAAATCTTTTCGTCGTTCTGCGGAAGATGTCCGAGATCGATTTCTTCTCCGTAATGCGTGCTGATAATTTGCAGCGAATCTTCGAGCACCGCCATCATCCCGAGCCCGAGCAAATCGATCTTCACGATGCCCAAATCGGCGCAATCTTCCTTGTCCCACTGCACGACAACGCGATTCGGCATCGATGCCTGCTCCAGCGGCACGACCGAATCGAGTTGGCCTTGGCATACCACCAGCCCGCCGGAATGCTGCCCGAGATGGCGCGGCAAATCCTGTACCTGAATGCACAGCTCGAAAAATTTGCGAATCTTCGGATGATTCAGATCAAACCCCGCATCACGAAAATGATTTTCCATCGTGTCAGCGGAGTCTTTGTATTCCCATGCGCTCACCAGACTCGCAAGACGCGCCAGCGTTTCGGGATCGAACGAAAGCGCCTTGCCGATTTCGCGCGCCGCCGATTTTCCGCGATAGGTGATGACGTTCGCCGTCATCGCAGCACCGCGTCTTCCGTACCGTTCGTAAACGTATTGAATCGCGCGTTCGCGTTGATCGCCGCTCGGGAGATCGAGATCGATGTCGGGCCACTCGCCACGTTCTTCCGACAAAAATCGCTCGAACAGCAACCCCATCCCAACTGCATCAACCGCGGTAATTCCCAACGCGTAACACACCGCGCTGTTCGCCGCCGACCCACGTCCCTGCACGAGAATATTTTGTGAATTGCAGAAACGCACGATGTCCCAAACAATTAGAAAATATCCCGGCAGCTTCAACTTCTCGATCAACGCGAGTTCGCGTTCAATCTGCTTTTCAGCTTTTTCATTGTTCGCGCCATAGCGGCGCAACCGGCCTTCCTTCGCGCGCGCACGCAAAAACTGCATTTCTGTGCCGCCATCCGGCACCGGATACGTCGGAAACTCATAGCCGAGATCATGTAGAGAAAATTCCAGCCGCGACGAAAGCGACTCGGTATTCGCGATGGCCTCTGGTAAATCCGCAAAGAGTTGCGTCATCTCTTTCGGATTTTTGAGATGACGCTCGGCATTGCGCGTCAGCAGACGGCCGGCATTCCCCAAATTGCGATGGTGACGAATGCACGTAAACACATCGAGCAGCTCGCGCTGCTGCGGCTGCGCGTAGGAAGCGCAATTCGTAGCGAGTAGTGGCAAAGATAATTTTCTGGCGATTTCGATTGCAGCTTGATTGCGAGCCTCTTCCTCACGGCAATAGTGGCGTTGGAGTTCGACGTAAACGTTCCGCCGTCCAAAAATCTCGCACAGTTGCTCCACCGCCTGCGTCGCACGCTCAACACCGCCGTTCGCCAACGCATGCGCCAGCGGCCCTTCGTCACCACCCGTAAGGCAAACCAGCCCGTTCGCGTACGCTGCAAGCTCGCCGCTCGCGAGGCTCCCTTCGCCTTTCTTGTCGCGCAATTTCATTAAGGTGATCGCGCGGCACAAATTCTGGTAGCCCGCGCGCGATTCGACCAATACCGGAAATCGCCAGCCCTCCGGCGTCGTAATCTCCGCGCCGATATGAGCACGAATGCCTTTCTTCACTGCAGCGTGATAAAAACGCGGTGCGCCAAAAACGCCGTCGTGATCGAGCATCGCCATCGCGCCCATACCACGCTCGGCGCAAGCTTCTACCATTTCTTCGGGGATCGAAGAGCCCTCGAGAAAGCTGAATGCCGAACGCGCATGAAGTTCGATGAACATTTTGATTTACGTCAACGCAGCTGCTAATCGTAAAATCCCCGCACAAACCAGCTTTTTCGCGGCAAATCGTAAAAAATCCGATATACGCCGTGCCGAGGCCAAGGATTCGGCTCCGGAATCTTCGTTTTTGTTCTGGTGTTCGTGAGCGTATGCATGCGTGCAACGATGTCATCCGGCTTCTTCTCGCGCGGCTCTGCTCGTTTTCCAAAATCAATCGCCAAATCCCACTCGTCGAAATCCCAGCCATCTTCCTGCCACCACTCGCCCGAACTCCGCCAGGGTCCCGACGCCGCAATCACATCGCCACGCATTCCGCTGAAACTGACGCGCAACGGCCGTTCTCCTTCGTCGCCCACTTCCACATTCGCAACAAGCGGCGGACGCAGCGCACGAAACCCAGCCGCGGAAACCTTCGCGCCATCATTCGCGCTCAATGGTTCGGCGCCCGAAATACTTTTCCGTTTCTTGCCAACTCTCCGCCCTCGTCTCTCCTCCTCCGCAATCGCCCCGCAACTCCATCGCCCCACGCGAAAATTCTCCGCGCGATGCGTGTCGATCAATTCCGCCACTCCCACGTTCGCGTCCCCCACCAGCTTCATCAGACGTGCCACTGTCAGTTCCAACTTTTCCGGGTCGGGTCCGCGCGGGACAAATAGTCCGCTCTGCGCCACGCGTGGAGCAGCGGCATCCGCCGTCATCTTTATTTTCTGTATCGGCGATTTCGGCGGATCCGATTGCAGCGACAACCGCAAAAGTTTCAGTAAAACTTTCGCGTCGCGCATCGCCACCGGCAGCGTCAGAACTTTCACGAATTCTTTCGGCGCTGTCTTCTTGCGTGATTCGTCGTTCAGCGATTGCACATCTTTTTCAAACGACGGTTCCAGCTCAAACCAAACGCGAATCTTTTGAACCGCAAGCGCCCGTGACTCAAGCCGCAAGCAAAGTTGATCCAGCAGGCGCCCCAGCAAAAACGAAAGCGGCTCCAACTCTTCGACCGTTTCGTCCAATTCCATTTCTTCTTCAAATGTGAGACTTGGCTGCGCCAGCACCAGCGCCCGCTCGCGCGCGCCGCGTGCCAATTCGTGCAGCGCCACGCCACGCTGCCCCAGCCGCTCGGAAAGCTGCAACACCGGCAGCGCCGCCAGCGCACGCAGAGTCGCAATTCCCCAGCGATCCAGCGTCTCAAGAATTTCTGCGTCGCTTGAAAGCGTGCGCACGGGCAATGCTCCCAACCGAGCCGCTTCTTCTCCTGCCGGTAAAATCGCAATCCCAGAAAATCCGTGCGCCGCTAGAATCGCGGCTTCGATGTTCGAAGCAATCGCAATATTCGGATTCACGCCGACGCGTGACACACGCTCCATCAAAACGCGTGCGATATCTTCATTGCTTCCAAACATCGACGCGAGCCCGTTCAGATCGAGCACGATCGTGTCCGCCGCCGTGTCTTCCACGCGCGGCGAAACGCTCCACGCCACATCGAGCAGCGCCGCGTGCGTCGCGCGCTCCTGCGGCTCCGAGCGATGCCGAACTTCCACGCCGACAAATTCCGCGACCTGTGCCTTGGTCATCCCGAGTTGCACACCAGCGCGCACAGCGGCGGCACTCGCCGCCACAACATTCCAAAGCGGCGCCTTCCCGCTGAGCAGCGCCAACGCAGGGCGCTCGCCGCGCAGCCCCGGCTCCGCACGCGCCACCGCCTGCACCAAAAATCCCGAAATATAAATGCACGCAAACGCCATAAATTTTTGCTACCGCCGACAAAAAACGCCGGCAAGATGCCGGCGCTACCTTCCTGATCGATCCGCGTTTATGCGCGAAAGCCGCTCCAATTCGTCGCCGCTTGAAACGACGCAGTCCGATCCTGCTTACTCCCAGAATCAACACCAACCGTTCGCCACGGCTTAAACTCGTTAATCGCCATCACCTCATTCACATCCTGCACCCGCGTCCGCACCACATCCGCCCCAACTTCAAATCCGCGAAACAACCGCCCCATCGAATGCCGCACGAAACTTCGTTCCCGATCGCCAGCGGCCTCGCTCCACTCCCCCGGCCGCGCCTCCAACCGCAACACCAGCGACGCGCACGTCTTCGCATTTGCCTCCTGCTCCATCACCATCAAAACCGTCGGCGTATCCTCCACAGCGCGCCGAAACCGAAACCACGCATTCAGCGGCACATAACGCACAATTTTCGGTGCGATATCGCTCAAATCCACCGCCACCAATCCGAATCCGCCCGCCTGAATCAGCAAATCCGTCGCACGCAGCGCCTGATCCGCGTTCTGACACCGCACCCACAACACGCGCTCCAACACCACTCCCGCCGCACTCGCCACCGCCGGATCGAAACTGTCGCGCGCATCGATCAGCGCGCACGTCTCCCCCTCCGCCGTCCGTGCCGCCAGCGCGGCAAGCATCACGCTCGTCCGACCCGAACACGGCGGCCCACAAATCTCCGTCATCGCGCCGCGCGGCAATCCGCCCACCACGGCGTCCAGCGACGGAATCCCCGTCGTCACCAGCTCAAAAACATTTCGATCGCGATAATTAAATGGAGAAACGACGCGCCCGCGCAGGTCGAGCTCGATTTTGGCGCGAAGCTCAGCAAGTGAAGACGCGGCAGCCATAAGCGATCGAACGAAAAAGCGCCGACCGTGCGGGGAGCACGATATTCGCTTTTTCTTCGCCTACTCTAACTAGATGCTTCTTCCCTGTCAACCCAGAATTTCCTTAGCTCGCAAACGCTTCGACCGGCACCGTAGCGCCGGCATCTTGCCGGCATCTTTCTTTTGCGCAGGCGCAAATCAAAACCGCCGGCAGGATGCCGGCGCTACAACTACACCGAGTACCCCGGCCCCTTCGGCGACGCAGGATCGGGCCCGGGCGTCGGCTCCGGATCAGGATCAGCCGGCGGCAAATTGGGATCGCCCGTCCCTGGCGTCTCCGGAGTCGGCGGCACCGTCACCGGCTCTTCCGGACGCGGTCCCGGATCATCCGGCTGCTCCAGCCCTGGCGCGCGCACAACCAACTCACCCAGCAACTCGCCAACACG
>DATAMU010000261.1:0-5427 GCA_036266605.1 Candidatus Acidiferrum sp.
CACGCCAACAAAAGAGCCGGAGCATCCGACCGATTGGACCCATTGGGTCCGCATCGGCGCCTTCGGCCTCCGCTCCGACGCACAAGCCGACGATATCGTCCGAAAAGCCACCGACAGCAACGTGTTCGGCATCGAGGTCGATAACGACATCCCCGGTCGCTACGAAAGCTTCCTCGATCCAACAGCAAAACTGAAAGCCATCCACGCCGTCGCCGAAGCCGCTCACAAAGCCGGCAACCGCGCGTTCGTTTACATCGCCGGCACCGAATGCATCACCGCGAACGCCGACAAAGCTCCGCACTCCGTGATGAAAGATCACCCCGACTGGGTGCAGCGCAAAATCACCGGTGAGCCCGCCTCCTTCACCGGCGGCGCCGCCTTCTGGATTCGCAAGGGCGACGAAGACGTCTGGATCAGCCCCTTCGCCGAACCGTGGCGCCACACGTACATGGAACGTGTCCGCCAAATCGCCGCGACCGGCATCGACGGCATCTACGTTGATATTCCGTACTGGATGACGCACTTCGACGGCTGGGAAAAAACCTGGGCCAGCTTTGACGATTTCACCGTCGCCGCCTTCAAAAAGAAAACCGGCCTCGACGCCAAAAAAGATCTCAAGATTGGCGATTTCTCTGACCCGAACTTCCGCAAGTGGGTCGATTTTCGCATCGACACGCTCACCGACTTCATGGCTGAGATTCGCTCCAGTGCCCGCAGTGTGAAGCCCGACATCATGGTCATTCCCGAGATTTATCCCGGTATCGAGGAAGAAGCCACGCGCGTTGGCGCTGATGTCTACGAGATGTATGCCGTCACCGACGCCATCGCCCACGAATACGAATTCGGCAACGGCGAGCACATGGCTTCCGGCCGCTCGCAAATCGATTGGTTTCTCTACCAGGCCGGCATGTTGACCTTCCGCGGTTTCGCGCAGGGCAAGGCGACGTGGATTCTCAATTATTCATGGGACGGCGACAAAGTCGTGGACAAGCGCGAGGCCATGAAGAATCTCGCGATGTCGCAGGTCATCACGGGCTCAAATTTCTGGGACGCTCCCGGTCACAGCATGGGCGGTTCGAACGATCTCCCCACGCGCCGCGTCATCTTTGACTGGATCGCCGCCAACGAAAAAACTCTCTATTCGCCGCGCACTCCGATCGATCCCGTCGGCGTCTATTTTTCAAACAAAAGCCGCGATTACGACGCCACGGAATTCCTACCGAGCTACCGGGGCACGCTCGTCGCGTTGCTTCAAGCGCACCGTGAATTCCAGGTGGTCACCCCGCGCACGCTTGGTGATTTTAAAGGCAAGACGCTCGTACTTCCCAATGTCACCACGTTGAACGACATCGAAAAGGGCCAACTCACCGCCTTCTCGAAAAACGGGGGCCGCCTCGTCGTCACCGGCGCCGACGCCACGGGCTTGCCCGCATCCGACTCCGTCGTACGCTTCCAAGAATGCCCCGGTAAAGCATTCTTCGACGCTCTCGAAAAAGACTTCCCATCCGCGATCCAGAACCCCCCATCCGCGTTTTTGTCAGCGATGGACGTGAAAGCCAAAATCGAAGTCGATGCGCCTGCCACAGTCGCTGCAAACATCTCCAGCGTCGGAGGCTCACTTCACGTCTTCATCGCCAACTTCACCGGCCTCGTCCCCGGAAAAATCGCCAACCAGACGCCCGTCAGTGGCATCCGAATTCGCGTACCGGCTTCCGACGGCGCCGCGCTCGCATATTTGCCGTTTCTAGGCCAAACTCAGATGCTCCATGGCACCCCCAAAGGTGGGCAGATTGAGTTCACGTTGCCGCCGGTGGAACGCGGCGCGGTTGTCTGGACCACCGGAAAATAGAGAAAATAAACACGGGAAATAGAGGAATGACAGCACAACTCACGCCGGGCAAAAAGCGCGGCCTCGACGCAGTATCCGATTCACGCGGTGTCATCGCCGCTCTCGCCATCGATCAGCGCGGTGCCATGCGCGAACTTTTCTCGAAGCCGATGGGTAAAGATCCCGCCGATGTTCCCGGCGAAAACCTCGTCGAATACAAAAAGGCCGTCAGCCGCGTCCTGACGCCATACGCCAGTGCGATTCTCCTCGATCCCGAATTCGGCTTGCCCGCATCGCGTGAGCGCGCAAAAGATGCCGGTTTGCTCCTCGCCTACGAAGTCACCGGCTACGACAAAGCGGTGAAGGGAAGGCTTCCACGTCTTCTGGATCATTGGTCGGCATCTCGCCTTGTCCACGAAGGCGCCGACAGCGTGAAAATCCTGCTGTATTACTCGGCTTTCAGCGAACCCGCCATCAACGACATCAAGCACGCCTTCGTCGAGCGTATCGGCGCCGAATGCGCCGCCGTCGATATCCCGTTCTTCCTCGAGCTCGTCAGCTATGCCGACGGACTGGATTCGAAATCACCCGAATTCGCCCGCAAAAAGCCCGAACTCGTTTCCAAAGGCATGCTCGAATTCTCCAAGCCTCAATACCGCATCGATATTTTAAAAGTCGGCATGCCCGTCAATCTCGCCGCCGTCGAAGGCGCGCCGTCGCCGGCCCCGGAAAAAGTTTATTCGCGAAAGGAAGCGCAACAACATTTCCTGCACGCGTCCCAACAATCCTCGCTACCATTCATTTATTTGAGCGAAGGCGTCAGCAACGAAACATTCCAGTTCGGCCTCGAACTCGCCGCCGAATCCGGCGCGAAATTCTCCGGCGTTCTCTGTGGCCGTGCCACCTGGAAAGACGGCGTCGCCGTCTACGTCGAAAAAGGCCCTGCCGCTCTCGACGAGTGGCTGCACACCGTCGGCAAGCAGAATATCGACAACGTGAACGCGCGCCTTAAAGCCGCGACTCCGTGGCACGCATTTAGCTCGGCGCAGAAGTCCGGCGCGCAAGCGAAATGAACAGCAGCGCCAGCCGAGCGCAGAGATCTTTCATCTGCGTAAGTCTGAATCCCGCCATCGATAAGCGCCTCCGTCTAGACACGCTGAAACCCGGCCGCGTCAATCGCGCCACCGAAGCGATCCCCGCGCCGGGAGGAAAATCCGCGCATGTCGCCATGGTCTTGCGCGCCCTCGGCGCCGATCCCCTCTGGCTTGGTTTCGCAGGTGGCCCCAACGGCGACTCGCTGCTACAGGGATTACGCGCACTCTCGATCCGCGCCGAAGGTGTCCCCACCGAAGCCGAAACCCGCATGAATCTCGAAATTTTGGAAGAGCAGGGAACCGTCACAGAAATTCTCGAACCTGGCTCCCCCGTCACCGCAGCGGAAAAGGAATCACTCCTCCGCGCTTTCGACACCGCACTCGAACTCAATCCAAACGCGATCGTCGTCATGTCCGGCAGCCTCCCTCCCGGCCTCCCGAAAGACGAATTCGCCACGCTCGTCAAAATCGCCCAAAAGCGCGGCGCACGCGCCTTCCTCGACACCAGCGGCGAGCCTCTGAAACTCGGCCTGCAACAGCGTCCCGACTTCGCCAAGCCCAATCAGGAAGAAGCCGAATGGCTCATCGGCCGTACCATCGACGGCAACGCTTCCGCCGCTTCCGCGCTCCAAGACCTCGTGCAACACGGTCCGCACAGCGCCGCAATCAGTTTGGGTGCCAGCGGTTTGATTTGGCGTAGTTCCAGCAGTTCTGAAACGTTTGTTGCGGTACCACCAAAGTTAGATACGAAGTCCGCAGTAGGCAGCGGTGATGCTACGATTGCGGGCTTCGCGTTTGCTGCCGCCCAAAACCTCGAGCCCGCCGACACCCTGCGGCTCGCGGTCGCATGCGGCGCCGCGAATGTTTTGGCCGAGCTTCCCGGTCGCGTTCGGCTTCACGATGTCGAACGCCTCCGCGATCAAGTTCAAGTCCAGGCCCTGCGATGAATGCAACGACGAGCAGCACAGCGATGAGCACAACGACAACGAATCGCACGATCAAACAGGAGAAAAAAACTCCCAACCATGCTTAGCGAAGAACGCCGCCGCGAAATTTTAGAAATGCTCCAATCCGAAGGGCGCGTGCTCGTCGGCGCGCTCGCCAGCCGTTTCCGCACGTCGCAAATTACGATCCGCAAAGACCTCGAGTTCTTGCAGCACGAAGGACAGCTCGAGCGCACGCACGGAGGTGCGCTCCCGGTGAAAACCGGAGCGCTGCGCGACCGCTCGATTCAAGAAAAAGAGCAGATGCACCGTCGCGAAAAGCTGCGCATCGCCGAAGCCGCCGTCCACATGATTCGCCATGGCCAGGTCATCATCCTCGACTCCGGCACCACGACCACAGCGATCGCGCGCTCCGTCCGTAACATCAAGAACCTCACCGTCATTACCAACGCCACAAACATCGCCGCAGAACTCGCCGACAGCTCCGTCGAAGTGATTTTGACCGGCGGCGTTCTTCGCAAAAATTCTTTCTCGCTGGTGGGTCCGCTCGCTGAAGAATCGCTAAAAAAATTAAGCGCCGACTTGCTCTTCCTCGCCGTCGATGGTTTCGACGTCCGCTACGGCCTCACAACTCCAAACGTGCTCGAAGCCCGCGTCAATCGCGTCATGGCCGAATCCGCCCGCCGCGTCGTCGTCGTTTGCGACTCCAGCAAATTCGGCCAGCGCAGCCTGGCATTAATCATGCCGACCGGCTCCGTCCACGAGACCATCACCGATAAGCGCATCCCCAAAAAAGATCTGAAAGTCCTGCGCGAAGCCGACGTCGAAGTGAAGCTCGTGTAACGCCTCGTAGCGCCGGCGTCTCGCCGGCTGTTTTTCGCTGTGACGCCGCGATTCGATCTTTGAGCAACGCCGAGGAAAGCGCAGCGGCACCGAGCCGAGCGCCAAAATTCAACAACGACCAACAGGAGCCGCAGTGCCCAAATTCGACGTCAGCGTAATCGGCGAACTCAACCTCGACCTGATCTTCTACGGTCTCCCCGCCAAACTCGAACTCGACCGCGAACACCTCGCCACCAATCTCAGCCTCACCCTCGGCAGCTCCTCCGCCATCTTCGCCCACAATCTCGCGCGACTCGGCAGCAACGTCGGCTTCAGTTCCAGCATCGGCAGCGATTCGCTCGGCCCCATCTGCATCGAGCGCCTCGCTGAAGCGAACGTCGATCTATCTCGCGTCAAAAAATTCGACGGAAAAATCACCGGGCTCACCGTCATTCTCCCGCAAGGGAAAGAACGCTACATCCTGACGTACCCCGGAACGATGGCGGACTACAGCCTCGCCGACCTCGACCTGAAATATGTCTTTGACGCAAAGCATCTCCATGTCGCATCGTACTTTTTGCAGAAGGCGATTCAGCCAAGCCTCGAGCAAATTTTCCGCGAAGCGAAAGCGGCTGGCCTCACAACGTCACTCGACACGAACGACGACCCCGACGATCGCTGGACGCCTGAGATTCAAAAATTATTTCCGCATCTCGATCTGCTCATGCCCAATGAGCAT
>DATAMU010000262.1:0-7925 GCA_036266605.1 Candidatus Acidiferrum sp.
ATCGGGACGAGCAATCTCGTTACTAAGCGTCCCGGCCTCGAATCCCACCCGCGAGATGTCGAATCCGGCTTCGTCGGCCAAAGCAGCCAGACCTACGTGGACGATGGCGGATTCGAAAGCAACATGACTTTGTTCACCTTCAAGGATTCGAGCGGCGCGTATCAGGATTACTCGATTCTTCGATCACAGCCGACGGACGACGCGATCCCCAGAGTAGTATTCGTAAAGGGCAACAGAGTCCTGGTCGTCGGGGGCGCGTGGAACAAGAATCAGAAAAGCATCGAGGACTGGCTTCGTTCCATTTCTGATGGTGTCGCTTCGCCTCCGATAGCCACGTATTTACCTGGCAACGGCAAAGTGCCTCTTAGCGATCGTTATGCGCTAGGACCGTTCGCATTCGGAGCCGCAGCGAAAGCGCTCGGGCGCGACGAGGTTGCATCTGTCGCGGGCGAAGTAGGGTTCGAGTCTCACGCCGAGGCGATGTTTGCGAAGTACAAGAGCGGCAAGAATGAGGCGACGCTGTTGCTGATCGACTATCCGACGCCGCAACTCGCCGAGCTACATTTGCGGCATTTGCAGCGGGCGCTGGCGGATGCGAAGTTGATGACGAGCAGCATCGAGCGTAAAGGTTCGCTGCTGTCGATCGTGCTGGCGCCGACGTCGCCGGAATATGCGGCAAAGCTGCGAGCCGGCGTGAACTACGAGACACAGGTGACGTGGAACGAGGCGAGCCAAACGGCGACCGATCCGCCGATCATGAGCACCGTTGCCAAGATATTCATCGCCACCGGCGTATTCATGGTGGTGACCATCGTGATCGGAATTGCATTTGGCGGCGTGCGGATCATTACGAAACGGCTATTTCCGGGCAAGGTATTCGATCGCAAGAACCAGATTGAGGTATTGCAGTTGGGGTTGACGGGAAAACCCATCGATCCCAGTGACCTGTATTAGTCGCCGTCCGGGCGATTCCCTTTAGTACCCTTCGCTCAGATAAATTTAGGTGGAAGTAACGGATTTTTCTGGCTGGCGTCTAATTCAGTCACGGTTTTTGTGTGTCTAGGCAGCGTGGCTAAGTTCGCGTAGGATTTAGAGTTGGGAAGCAGTCGGCCTTGCGGGCGTAGAACGCTGTGCAGGTTGATGCCGATGCTTACGGGGGAATCGGGGCGCATGGTTGAATCACAAGACATTCTGAGAGGAAGCCCATCCAAGGTAGCGGGTAAGGCTAACGGTGGCGCGCCCGAACGGGTGTGGGTAGGCGCGGCGGCCATGGCGCTGGCTGTGTCGGCGGTGTTTGCGGGCGCGGTGGGATGCGGGAAGACTTCGGCGGGCGGAGATGCGGCCGGGGCTGCTGCAATGCAGGCGATGCCGGTGCAGGTGCAGGTCGCGAAGTCGCAGAAGATTCCCGACGAAACGGAGTATCTGTCGATCTTGAAGTCGCGGAATTCGTCGATCATCAATCCGCAGGTCGAAGGACAGATTACGAAGATTTTCGTGGCGTCGGGCGATCACGTGAAGCCGGGGCAACCGTTATTGCAGATCGATCCGTTGAAGCAGCAGGCGACGGTGAGCAGCCAGGAAGCGACGCGGGTGGCGCAGGAAGCGAACCTGAACTACGCGAAAATTCAGCTCGACCGGCAGAAGCGGCTATATGAGGCGGGCGTTACGCCAAAGCAGGACTACGACAACGCGCAGACAACGTACGACGCGGCGCTGGCGCAACTGAAATCGCTCGAGCAGGCGGTCACGTCGCAGCAGGTCGAATTGCACTACTACACCGTGACGGCGCCGGCGAACGGGATTGTCGGTGACATCCCGGTGCGCGTCGGCGATCGCGTTGCGGTAACGACGCTGTTGACGACGGTCGATCAACCCGGGCCGGTCGAGGCGTACATTTACGTGCCGGCGGATCGCGCGCGGAATTTGCGCATCGGCGTGCCGGTGCACCTGGTGGATACGGCGGGCAAAGATTTGGCGGATTCAAAGATCACGTTTATTTCGCCGCAGGTCGATACGGACACGCAGACGGTGTTGGCGAAGGCGACGGTGGAGAATTCGCGGGCGACGCTGCGAATCGCCCAGCAGGTGCGTGCGCAGCTCATTTGGGGAACGCATCAGGGCACGGTGATTCCGATCCTGGCGGTGACGCGCATCAACGGCGAGTTCTTCGCGTTTTTGGCTGAGAACGAGAATGGGAAAACCGTTGCGCGGCAAAAGCTGCTGCATGTTGGCGACACGGTTGGCAACAACTACGCCGTGGAGGACGGCCTCAAGGAAGGCGATCACATCATCGTGTCGGGATTGCAGTTTCTGCACGATGGCGCACCCGTGATGGAGACGGTTGTGGATGGTCAGCCGGCACCGGGCATGGGCGGAGCGCCGGGGAAGTAGCGAAGACGTGCTTCGTGCTTCATGTTCCATGTTCCGCGAGCAGCAATCGCAAATTTTTGTTCAGGGTGGGTTGATCCTTGTTCGTTGATTTTTTCATTCGGCGTCCGGTTTTTGCCACGGTTTGCGCGCTGCTGATTATTTTGGGCGGCGCGATTTCGATTCCTTCGCTGCCCATCGCGCAGTTTCCGGATTTGGCGCCGCCGCAGGTGGTCGTGTCGAGCGGGTACATCGGCGCAAACGCGCAGACCGTTGAATCGGCGGTGACGATTCCGCTCGAGCAGGCGATCAACGGCGTGCAGGGCATGAAGTACATCACGTCGAGCAGCGGCAACGACGGCACGAGCCAGATCACGGTGACGTTCGACGTGACGCGCAACGTGGACCTCGCCGCGGTGGACGTGCAAAATCGCGTGAGCCAGGCGCTGGGCCGCCTGCCCGACACGGTGAAGAACACCGGCGTCATCATCACCAAACAAATCGGTGGATTCGTTTTTGGCGCCGGCGTTTATACCGAGAACGGCCAGTACGATTCCCTCTTCCTCAGCAACTATCTCGACATTTATGTGCGCGATGCGGTGAAGCGCGTTCCCGGCGTCGGCGACGCGATCATTTTCGGCGAACGCAAATACGCGATGCGCCTCTGGCTCGACCCGGCGCGCCTCGCGCAGCGCGGGCTGACGGCGACAACGGTGATTGCGGCGCTGCAAGAGCAAAACGTGCAGGTCGCGGCGGGCGAGGTCGGGCAGCCCCCTTCGAACGACGGGCAAACGTACGAGATCAGCGTTCGCGCGGTCGGCCGGCTCACCGAACCCTCGGAATTCGACAACATCATTTTGAAGTCGGGCACGGATGGCACGCTCGTGCGATTGCGCGACGTGGGTCACGCCACGCTGGGTGCGGAGAGCTACGCGTCGCTGCTGCGCTTCAACGGACACGACGCCGTGGGCTTGGCTGTGACGCAACTACCCGGCGCGAACGCGCTCGATGTGGATCGCGCCGCGAAGGAAGAATTGAAACTGCTGTCGAAGAATTTTCCGCCCGGGATGAAATACGCGGTGGCATTCGACTCGACCACAGTCGTCGGCGAATCGATCAAGGACGTCATCCAGACGCTGATCGAAGCGATCGTACTCGTTATCGTCGTCATTTATCTGTTCCTGCAGGATTGGCGCAGCACGTTCATTCCAGCGATCACGATCCCGGTGTCGCTGATCGGCACCTTCATCTTCGTCAAGCTCTTCGGATTCTCGATCAACACGCTGACGCTCTTCGGAATCACGCTGGCCACCGGCCTCGTCGTCGATGACGCGATTGTCGTCATCGAAAACGTCGAGCGCCACATCACCGAAGGAATCACCGAGCCGCACAACGCGGCGTCCGTGGCCATGAAAGAAGTAGCCGGCGCGGTGATCGCGACGTCGCTCGTGCTCGTGGCCGTGTTCGTTCCCGTTGCTCTCTTCCCAGGCACCACAGGCATTCTGTTCCGCCAGTTCGCATTGACGATCGCGTTCTCTGTTTCGATCTCCGCATTCAACGCGTTGACGCTAACTCCCGCGCTCTCGGCCATTTTTCTTGGCCACCATCGCGAACGCGCGCAAGGCGCCTTCTTCCGCGCTTTCAATCGCGGCGTCGAATGGGTCACCGAGGCCTACCGCTCGACGGTGCACCACGCCATCGGATGGCGATATGCCGCGCTGTTGCTCTTCGTCGGAGTTCTCGGCGCGACGTACTACGTCTATCAGATCGTTCCTCGCGCCTTCATTCCTGAAGATGATCAAGGCTTCATCATGTTCATTATTCAGGCTCCGCAAGGAGCCTCGCTGACCTACACGCGCGATCTCTGCGCAAAGGTCGAGCAGCTGCTCGCGAAGGAGCCCGACATCAGCGCGGCGTTCACCGTGGCCGGCTTCAGCCAGGCGGGCAACGCGCCCAACCGCGCGATTATTTACGCCAACCTGCAACCTTTCGAAAAGCGCAAGGGCGATGCACATTCGGCGCAAGCGATCATCACCAAGCTGCGCGGGCCACTGTTCATGATTCCCGGCGGCCTCGTCGTGCCGTTCAATCCGCCCGCCGTGCAGGGCCTCGGACAATTCGGCGGCTTCACGTTCCAGCTCGAAGATCTTGGCCGCAATTCCCTGCAAACGATCGCGAACGCCGCGAACACTCTGACGGCGCAAGGCAACGCCAGCGGGAAATTGGCCGGCTTGTTCACCAGCTTTACGGCGAACGATCCGCAATATCTCGTTCGCATCGACCGCGAAAAAGCGAAGAGCCTGCAAGTTCCCTTCAGCCAGATCACCGACGCGCTGCAGGTCTACATGGGCTCGGTCTACGTCAATGATTTCGATTTCAACAATCGTTCGTACCGCGTCTACATTCAGGCCGACGAAGGATTCCGTGCTAAAGCAAAAGACATCGGCCAGTATTATTTGAGGTCCGACACGGGAAAGATGATCCCGCTCGACAACGTGGCGTCGATCGAGCAGACCGCGAATCCGCAGGTCATAACGCACTACAACTTGTTCCGCTCGGCGGAAATCGATGGCAACGCCGCGCCCGGGCGCAGCTCCGGCCAGGCGATCGCGGATATGGAAGAGCTGGCGAAGAAAGTCTTGCCGAACGGTATGACGTTTGAGTGGAGCGGCTTGTCGCTGGAGGAATTGGAGTCGGGCGGCAAGGCAAGCCTGCTGTTCGGATTGGGCTTGGTGGTGGTGTACCTGACGCTGGCGGCGCAATATGAAAGTTTCGTGCTGCCGTTCATCGTGTTGCTGGCGGTACCTGTCGCGCTGTTAGGCGCGATCGGTTCGCAGGCATTGCGCGGGCTCCAGAACGATGTGTATTGCCAGATCGGGCTGGTCATGCTGATCGGCCTGTCGAGCAAGAACGCGATTTTGATCGTGGAGTTTGCCGAACAGTTGCGCGAACAGGGGATGTCGATCATCGAATCGGCCATCGAGTCGGCGCGGATCCGGTTGCGGCCAATTCTGATGACGTCGCTGGCGTTTATCTTGGGCGTTGTGCCACTGGTGTTTGCTACGGGCGCCGGACGCGCAGGGCGTATTTCGGTCGGCACGACCGTGTTTGGCGGGATGATCGCGGCGACCACGCTGAACCTGTTATTTATTCCGGTGTTGTACGTTTTGGTGCGAAGTTTGGTGCCGAGCCGCCGGACGCACACGGTGCCTGCGCCTGAGCCCGCGGATTAGATTCTCTTCATCTTTCCCTTCGTTTGTTCATTGGGCTAAAGTCTTTCGCCTTCCTGCCGATAAGTTGGAGTGAGCGGTAGTTTATCCAATCTCGATCAGTCGGGCCGACCAGCCCAGGCCCCGGAGCAGGAGTCCTCATGTCGGTCAATCGCATCAGCCAATCGCACGCTAACGAGGCGGAAGCTGTACAGAGCGTGAACTCCCAGAAGTCGCCTTCGGCCAACACCAAGGCTAACGCGGTCGATGGTCCCAACGATTCTCGCGTCCATAACCAGCCTGCCGCGCAGACGCAACAGCCGGCGAAGACCGACACCAATGCCGCGCGAGAGCAGGGGCAGCACGAGAATACCGGAAACGACACGAACGGTACGCGGGTGAACGTGTTCGCCTGAGGCATCACGATCGATTGACGCCCGTCATTTCGGTGACTGCCGACTGACATCTCGCAGAACGGCAGACCGGCGGCAGCGCACCGAATCGCCACTCAACCCACACGCGATTCTGCACTTTGCTGCAGCGCTCGCCTTAACACCCGCTCTCGTACTCCCTCCTCCGCTTTCTCCACCCAACGATGTCGTGACTTCGTATTGACGACTTCTTGACAAAAACCACCCTCAAGGTCCGTACTTTGTTTAGGAATTGTCTCGTTCTTGTGAAACTAACGTCGAATGCCATCATTTCGTCATTTCGCAGTGTATTTTGGTAGGCAAGTTTGTGAACTCAGAAGGTCGGCGCGAAGCCATCGTGTAGCCGTCGCGCATCGGCGCTCCAGGCGAGGAGCGACTGATCCGGCGACGATCTTCGGAATAAATCGAACGGTGCGCGAGTCTGACAAGTCGGAGACATTGCGCTGACCGCAAGTATTTCGAAACCTGGGTAAGGCTAAAATAATCGGCACGAGCGTCGCAGTCCAAGGAGGCTGTTACTCATGACGTACCCTTCTCGCCGCGCCCAAAGGCGCATAAGAGGAAATTCACTCGGGCGACTATCTCACGGGCTTTTTCAAGGGATTGTAGGGTGCGCATTGCTGTGTTGTAGCTCGGCGACATTCGGGCAGTCGCAGGCGGGCGGCGCGGTTGGTTCTAGCGGCACGCCTCAGAGTTCGGCCGAGATCTCGGACAAGATCGACCAATTGACGCGGTCGCTGGAACAAACGCAGGTGGAACTGGCGCAGTCGCGGACCGAGATTCAAGAGCTGCGCGCCACGATGAAGCAGGTGCTCGAGCGGATGAATTCAGGATCGAACAGCGAGGCTGCAATGACGGCCAGCACAGGCGTCGGCATCCCGGCTGGAAGCCAAGCCTTGGCGTCTACGGGCGCTGCCAGCGGCGGCCAGGTGCCGGCGGAGGAGTCGAAATCACCCGCGGCGCAGATTTCGCAGGACGACTGGGACATCCTCAACGCGCGCGTTGACGAGCAGCGACAGACCAAAGTCGAAAGCATGTCGCGCTACCGGCTGAAATTGTCGGGGCTGGCACTCTTCACGGCGTTTGCGAATTTTGGGCAGGTCGATAACACGAGCTTGCCGAGCATCGCGCTCCCGCCGATTCCCGGCTACTCCAGCGGAAGCGTTGGAGCTTCCGTACGACAGTCGATCATCGGGCTGACTGGATATGGGCCGACAGTTTTTGGCGCGCACACAAGCGCCGACGTCCAGATGGACTTTTTCGGCGGAGTGCCGGCGAGCTATGGCGGAAGCAGTTCCGGGCTTGCTGAGTTACGGCTGGCGCGGTTTCGGATGGATTGGAAGCGCACATCGGTCGTAGCTGGACTCGACTATCCGTTTTTTGCGCCGAACTTGCCGACGAGTTACATGACCGTGATCGTGCCGGGCTTCGCCTCGGCGGGAAAGATGTGGTCGTGGACGCCGACGATTCGCGCCGAACATCGCTTCGATAGCTCGTTCGCAACATATAAAGTCGAAGCGGGATTCCTTGATCCGTCCTCCTACACCTACTACGCGCCGAATACCAACGTGCGTATTACATCGCCGGCGGAGAATTCGCGGCAGCCGACCTATGCGGTGCGAGCTTCGGCGAGCAAAGGGTCGGAAGATCGACCTGCGACGATTGGATTTGGGGCGGTGTATTCGCCTCAGAAGTTTGTCGGCGGATATAACGTCTCGGGTTGGGCGGGAACAATGGACTGGAAGTTTCCGCTACTTCCCCACACGGAGCTGAGCGGCGAATTTTTCACGGGTCGCGGCGTCGATGGATTTGGCGGACTTCCGCTGAGTCCGCTGCGGCCGGCGGATGCGATCTACTACGCCTCGGTAACGGCGCCGCAGTTGGCAAGCATGGGCGTGATCGGCGGATGGACGCAATT
>DATAMU010000263.1:0-4494 GCA_036266605.1 Candidatus Acidiferrum sp.
ACGGATTTGCTGTTTGTGGGCACGGGCGTGGCTTACGCAGATATCGACAGACCGACGGCGCCCAAGAAGTTGAGCAATGCGACGGGAGATCAAACTGTTACCGATGGGAAGATCTCGGTCGTGCAGATGGTGAAAGTGAAGGCGGATGTGGAGCAGGCGCAGACGAAGTAACGAAGCAATGAAGTAAGGAAGTAGCGATTGGTTCGGAGCCGGCGCAGAAGGTTGCGCCGGCTTTTTTGGATTTGCGGGCTGTGCAAAGAGTGCAGACGGGAGTCGACCATGGGTGTGCAGGATAGCGGCGGGGACTACGCGCTGTTTGCGGCGGATATAGCGGGGACGCTGATCTTTGCGATCGAGGGTGCGGTCGCGGCAGTGCGCGGGAATTTGGATTTGATGGGGCTGATGGTACTGGCGTTCGCCACGGCGCTGGGTGGCGGAATTATTCGCGACTTGTTGATTGGGGATACGCCACCGGCTTCGCTGAAGGATTGGCGATATGCGGCGACAGCGTTCGCAGGCGCGGCGATGGTTTTCTTTCTGCACCGGCCGATCGAGGGGCACATGGAAGGTTCGATCGTGATTTTGGATGCGGCGGGGTTGTCGCTATTTGCAATCGTGGGGACGCGGAAGGCGCTCGTGTATGGATTGAATCCGCTGGTGGCGGTGCTGTTGGGAACGATCAGCGGAGTTGGCGGCGGGACGATTCGGGATGTGTTGCTGGCGCAAGTGCCGACGGTGTTGCGCGCGGATGTGTATGCGACGGCGGCGCTGGCGGGCGCAATTGTGATGGCGGCGACGTATCGGGCAGGAGTGCCGCGCGTGTGGGCGGGAGCGGTGGGCGGGGCGATTTGTTTTTGCTTGCGCGTGGTGAGCGTTTGGGGGCATTGGAATTTGCCGAGGGTGATGGGGAGATAGCGGCAGATAATTAGAGATCATTCGAAAATCATTTTGATTGATTACATCATGCGGACATGGGGCGTAGCAGTTCCTTCGGCTCTCGCCTCAGGATGAAGCTGCGCCCGTACATGAGCTGAGGCAGTTGCGGGAGTTGAGACAAGACGCATAGGCCGGGCGGAGTGAACCCCGCCCCGACAGAGCTTCGTACATTCCTTTTACTTCATTCAGACACACGGAACGGACGAAGGGGCGAAGCTGCGTTCATTGACGAAGCTTGCCAAACTGCCCACGGCGAGACTCGCGTCTACCGGCGATGCCGGACGCGGCGAGGTTCCTTCGGGGATGGCTGGGAAATCTCACGCACAAATTCTGGATGAGGAGAGACGTGATGCGAAGAGTGAGTCTATTGGCGTTGGCGGTGTGCTTGATGGCTGGGATGTTTGCGATGGGAACGTCGGCGGATGAGCTGGTGTTCATCGCGCCGGTGGTAGGTTCAAATCCGGGAGCGACGATTGGAGGAGTGGCCAGCGGAGGAGCGCCGTGGGTTGTGCGGCGTGGGATCGCGGTACTGACGGATGAAGGGAGATTGAGCGTGGATGTGCGCGGGTTGGTGCTGCCGAGCGCGAACAATACGGCGGGACCGATCACGGGCGTCGCGGCGAGCGTCGTTTGTGCGAATACGGTGGTGGCGACGACCGGTGTTGCGAATCTGTCGAACGCGGGTGATGCCGAGATTCATGCGAGGTTGACGGTGGCGTTGCCTTGCGTAGGAGCTGTGGTTCTGGTGCGTGCGGCGGCGGTGAATGGCGCGCCGTTGCCAGCTCCGGGGGCGTTTATTGCGGCGACGGGGTTGGCGGCGGGACACGATGACGACCGGGATCATGATCGAAACGACGATCAGGGGCACGATCGATAGATTGATTCGATAGTTTGGTGACCGAGGGGCGCGCTGATGTTGGCGCGCCTCTTTTTTTGATTGGAGAGAGACAAGGTGGGAACGGGTTACGCCGTGCGGACTTGGGGCGCAGCGATGCAGCGCCCCTACAAAATCGTGCCTGTGCACGAGCGAAGTGCGATCTGTGGTAAAGGCGCGACTCCGCGGAACGAGCGCGGCAAGACGCAGTGGCCGGGCGGGGCAAGCCCCGCCCCTACAAGAGTTAGCTGCGCTTTCGGGGTTTGGTGACGGTACGGGCGGAGAGGCGGCGCTTTTCTTTTGTCACGGATTTGGGGTCGATGAGCCATTGGCCGTTGCCGGGGCGGCCGGGTTGTTTTTGTTTTGAGCCGACCAGGCGGCCGAGGCTTAGGAGCCGGCAGACTTCGGCGCTGGTGGTATTCATGGCGACGGCGGTTTGCTGGGCGGTGAGCCAGTTGGTGTGAGATTTCGACATGGCGGAGTTACTGTAGCGGTAACTAATTTTTGGCGCAATAGTACTCATTAGGATTGTTTCATACTTTGTTTAGATTCGAAGTGCTGGAGCCTTCGTTGCTTGCGTTCGCGAGCATTGTCGGTTCACGGCATGCCGAGACGTAGTGGTCGGGCGGAGTGAATCCCGTCCCTACAAAGAAAGCGCCTGCGGAATAGGAGTGCGATGGGAGAGATTTGGTACAGCGGGCGAGTGATACTTTGGCGCTACGTGCTTACTTTTTGAAGAGGTCTTCGAAGGCTTGACGGGCGTCGTTGTGACGCGGCGGCGCGGGGGGTAGGCCTCCACCAGCGGCACTCGCGGCGGGCGATTTTTGGGCGTAGGACGTGGGGGCGGTGTCCTTTTCCACGGTGGTGCGGAACTCATAGAATTTGCAGTTGTTGCGGGCGTCCTTGGGAGTGATGCGTTCGGGGACGGGCTGCGTGCACTCGAATTGAGCAGCGGAATCGAAGAAACGGCACTGTTTACAGCAGTGAAGCTCGAGACCGCATTTGGGGCATTTGCCGTTGGGATCGAAGCCGGAGTTTAAGACGGTGCCGCAGTTGGAGCAGCGAGCACGGGTGACGGTGCCAACCATGCGCGGGGTGCGCGGGCCGAACTGATCGGCGTTGCGCGGGCCGCCCGAGGGCGGCTTACGGTCATGGTGATGGCCGTTGCGGTTTTTGTCTTTCTTTTCGTCACGTTCGGCATCGCGGTAGCCGCGATGACTGTATTTGCGATCCACTGAACTACCTCCGTCCGTTTGACCTGGCGGACTGAAACAATCAAGATGCAGAAACCCGGCAGATGCCTGCCAGCACCGGCCCCTGAAACTAAGCTGTAAAATCAGGCAGAAACGAATTTGGTCAAGGCGGTATGGCGGCGCGAAGCCCATGAGCAGCACTGCCGTACACGACTATCCTGGCGCGAAGGCCCTGACGGGGTCAGATCATCGCGGAACGACACAGGATGATGCGCACTCCAACTTGACTTTTATCCAATCGGAATACAGCGACCGGATCTTGCTCGGTGAAAGAAGCCGAAACCGGGAAATACACCGAAAACGGCAAAAAACACCGAATTGCTACACTCGACCGCCCTGCGTTATCTTCCCCAGAGGTTACGTTAAAGGACTACCGACGTTCGAGCAGGAGATGGGACACCTATGTTTTTAGTCCTGTGGGAGTTTGAAGTCAAGCCCGGCAACGAAGAACGCTTTGAAAGAGTCTACGGAGCGGGTGGCGACTGGGACTCCCTGTTTCGTCGCGATTCGAATCATGCGGGAACGTACTTGTTCCGAGACATGGCAAAACCGCGGGTGTACCTCACTGCCGACTACTGGGTAACGCAAGCTGCGTACAGAGATTTTTTGCAGCGCGAAGAAGCGGAGTACAAACGCATCGACGCTGAAGCGGAAAGCTTGACTGCGGCCGAGCGTCACGTGGGGTCGTACGAGACGGCCGGTGTTGCCCCTGCATTTCATTGGACGCCGCGCTGAGCGAATGTGTTTCCTTTTATTTGTTCGCATAAAGCGAAACTAATTTCGTTCGCTCGACGCAAAGCGAGTTGAAGTCGACGCCCGGGCAAGCTGGGGCGCAGCAGTGCTGCGCCCCTACGCGGAACCTATTTTTTCGCCCATAGTGAGACTAAGCCGTTCGCACCTAGATCGGGCTGCAAGAATTGTTGCGGCTGCCCTGCTGCGCGGGTAACAGCTTCGGCGGCTAAGTAGCCGCTGCGCACTGCACCTTCCATGGTTGCGGGCCAACCAGTTGCGGTCCAATCCCCTGCGAGAAAAAGCTTGTTAACAGCGGTTTCCTGCTTTGGACGCCAACGATCGACGCCAGGTTGCGGGGAGAACGTGGCAGCTGCTTCTTTGATGACCGTGGCCTTCACAAGGTTCGCATCACGCGCGGCGGGTAGGGCCTGGCGGACTTCTTTCAGGCAGAGGTCGATGATTTCCTGGCGGGGCTTTTGGAGGAGGTCGTAGGAGGCGCTGATGACGAGCTGGAGGTATTGCTTGGCGGCCGCTGTCTTTGAGTCACCATTTTTGGAACTAAGCGAGGCGGGACCGAAGAGGACGGTTTTGTTGAAGACCCACTGGACGGTGGTGTCGAGGAGCGTGATGAAAGGCTCGGTGGTGACTTCGCGGTCGAACCAGAAATGGACGCCGGTGATGGGGGAGTCTTTGATTTTG
>DATAMU010000264.1:0-3130 GCA_036266605.1 Candidatus Acidiferrum sp.
ATTCTCATCGCCAAAAACAACCGCAAGCTTGCCGACTACCAGTTTTCGCAGCAGGCCATCACGACAGTCACCAACGCAATCACCGCGTATTGGGAATTGGTTTACGCGCGGGAAGCGGTAAAGGTGCAAGAGCAGGCGGTCACCGTTTCCACGAAGTTCTACGGCGACAACAAAAAGCAACTTGAAATCGGAACTATGGCTCCTCTGGAAGTTACCCGCGCCGAGTCCGAACTGGCAGCAGATCGCCAAAACTTGATCCAGGCGCAGACGGTGAAATTGACCGACGAACAAACATTGAAGAATGCCATCGTGCGCAATCCACTGGCCCCGACAGTTGCCAACGTTGAGATCGTTCCGCTCGACCATCCCAATCCACCCGAAGCGGTCGAGGCAGCGACATTTGAAGAAGCGGTAAAGGAAGCCTTCGCAAAGCGCCCCGACCTGCAGGTGCAAGAGATCAACGTAACCAACTCAGGGATCGATGCGAAGGCCAACCAGCAAGCGTTGCGGCCGACAGCGACAGTATTCGCCCAATATTCCAGCACAGGCTTGGCCGGCAATTCGGCGATCATCACCGGATCGACGACCACTGCCGGAACGCCGATCGTCGGGGCTGATGGAACCCCGATTACCGTGCTTGACGCAACCGGGACACCAGTCCAAGTCTTCGAACCGAACAGCGCCGCGGTAACCAACGGCATAAACAAGCAGGGATTCGGTACCGCCCAGAGCCAAATCTTCCACAACGACTTCCCGAGCTATATCGTCGGCGTTGACCTGACGCTGCCGATTCGCAATCGTGCGGCTCAGGCATCGTACGAACGAGCGTCGCTCAACCACAGAGCGATCGAGGCTCAGTTGCAGCAGATGAAGAACGCGGCGGTGCTCGATGTGCGGAATGCGTTCATTGCGCTGACGCAGGATCGCGCTCAGGTGCAGGCAGCCAGCAAGGCGCGCGAACTGCAACAGCAGACGTTTGACGCCGAGCAGAAGAAATACCAGCTTGGCGCATCGACCGTGTACAACGTGATCTTGACGCAGCGCGACTTGATCAGCGCGCAAGGCAACGAACTTCGTGCGCTGGCAAATCTCGTCGAAGCCAAGGCCAACTACGAGCGCGCGGTCGGTCGCACCCTCGAAGTGAATCGCGTCACAATTGCGGACGCGAAGCACGGACAAGTCGAGCATGACACCTTGATCCCGGGCACGTTGAACGGACAGGTCGTCGGCGTCGATAAAATCTTCGACAACAAGGACGCCAAGAAGGAAGGCCAGCGATAGTGTCCTAGGTTCAGCTGTCCAACGGTAAGAACCATTTTCCGAAGCCGGCGGCCACAAGCCGCCGGCTTTGATTTTGTAGCCTAGCGCTCGACTCTGGGAGTCGAGGCTCGCCACCCATTGACGTTCAAGCGGCCCGAGTCCGTCCCCAAGCTTTCCCGGTATTGCCCTAAGCCCTTGATGCGCATAAGATTTGTTTATTGGGCGTTTCTATCGGGCCAAGGTGCTCGCGCGACGACCAACCTCTATGAGCGACGTACTCAAGGCCGGCAGCCAGACCGTCGTCCCCGCCGAATCGCAGGCTTCCTCTCGAAATCCATCCCCTGAAGAAGAGTCTTTGGAGAAAAACACGCTCGCGCCAACGCTCGCCAAGAGTCCCGAGCGCCAAGCCGAATTCACGACGATTTCGAATTATCCGATCCGGCGTCTCTACACACCGGCCGATCTCCCTGACTGGAGTCCTGAGCACGATTTAGGCTTTCCAGGCGAGCCCCCGTACACGCGCGGTATTCACTCGACGATGCATCGCGGCCGCCTCTGGACGATGCGCCAGTTCGCAGGTTTCGGCACCGCGGAAGACACGAATCAGCGATTTCGCTACTTGCTTCAGCAAGGGCAAACCGGCTTATCGACCGCCTTCGACCTGCCGACGTTGATGGGCTACGACTCCGATCATCCGCTCTCCGAAGGCGAAGTCGGCAAATGCGGAGTCGCGATCAGTTCGCTTGCCGACATGGAAGTTCTCTTTGACCAAATTCCGCTCGCGAATGTCACGACATCGATGACGATCAATTCGCCCGCTGCGGTGATCTGGGCGATGTACCTCGCCGTCGCCGAGAAGCAAGGCGCCGACCTGAAGAAAATTTCCGGCACGTTGCAAAACGACATCCTCAAGGAATACATCGCGCAAAAGGAATATATCTACCCGCCCGAGCCGTCGATGCGGCTCGTCATCGATACTTTCGAATTCGGTGTAAAACACACGCCGAAATTCAACACGATCTCGATCAGCGGTTACCACATCCGTGAAGCAGGCTCGACCGCGATTCAGGAACTGGCGTTCACGTTGCGCGATGGGCTTGAATACGTGGAGTGGGGCATGCGGCGCGGCCTCAACGTGGACGAGTTCGTGCCGCAGCTTTCGTTTTTCTTCAATGCACACAGCGATTTTTTTGAAGAAATCGCCAAGTACCGGGCCGCCCGACGCATCTGGCACAAAGCGATGGTCGAGCGCTACGGCTCGAAAAACCCGCGCGCGTGGGCGCTGCGATTCCACACCCAGACAGCGGGTTGCTCGCTCACCGCGCAGCAGCCCTACAACAACGTCGTGCGCACGGCGTTGCAGGCTCTTGCCGCCGTTCTCGGCGGCACGCAATCGCTGCACACCAACTCGCTCGACGAAGCGTGGGCGCTGCCTACTGAATTCGCGGCGACAATCGCACTTCGAACGCAGCAAATCATCGCGCACGAAACCGGCGTGACCAACACGGTCGATCCGCTTGGTGGCTCCTATTTCGTCGAATCTCTTACCAACGAAGTCGAGCGCGGCGCATGGGACTACATCGAAAAAATCGACGCCCTCGGCGGAATGGTCGCGGCAATCGAACGCGGCTATCCCCAGCGCGAAATCGCCGAAGCTTCGTATCGATACCAGGTCGCACTCGATAAAAAAGAAAAGATCATGGTCGGCGTTAACGACTATGTAGCGCAGGAAAAGCCGCTCGAGATTTTGCAGATCGACGAAACCGTCGCGCATCGGCAAGCCGAGCGCCTGAAGAAACTGCGCGCTGAGCGTTCGAGCGGCGCCGTCGCACACCAACTCGCCGCCCTGCGCAAAGCCAGCAAGACCAAC
>DATAMU010000265.1:0-4523 GCA_036266605.1 Candidatus Acidiferrum sp.
CGGCCTTTTTTGCTGAGGTCGATGCGGCCGTTGCGCTCGACTTTGACGAGACCGTCGCGCGTCATGCGCTTCAGCGCAGCCGTCACCGCCGGCGGCGTTACGTTCAGCTCTTCGGCGAGACGCGCGCTGATCGGTGTCTGATCTTCTTCGAGCATTTCCCAGATGGCTTTTAAATAATCTTCCTGGGAGACGCTGGTTTTCTCGCGTTTCAAAGATGCTCCTGATTCGCACAGTTCCCTTGTTTGCCGCGAATCATAAATTTACACGAGTTGTAGCAAATGAGGGAAATCGAAGGAGTGGCGGAAAGCGAAGCCGAAGTTGCGAGGAAAAACTAGCGACGACGCTTCGACTTCCTGGGCTTGCCGTTTTGCTTTTTTGCTCGCGAATGCGGAGCGTGGCCATTCGATTGGCTGGGCTCGGCGAGTTCGAGGAAGCGGCGGTGGACGGTTGTGTCGGTGGTGAGTTCGGGATGGAAGGCGGCGGCCATGATGTTGCCCTTTTGCACGAGGGCTGGCTTGTTGGCGAATTCGGCTAGGACTTCAACGTCTCTGCCAATGCGCTCGAAGATTGGACCGCGAATGAAAACCATTTCGAGTGGTTCGTCGTGCAGAGTTGTTTTGCCGGTGACGACGTCGCTGTGGACCTGGCGGCCGTAGCCGTTGCGCAGGACGGTCATGTCGAGGAGGCCCAGGGAATCTTGTTTCGGATTTTTTACCTCAGAGGCAAGGAGGATTGCGCCGGCGCAGGTGCCGAAAATCGGACGGTTGTCTGCGGCGAACTTGCGGATGGCTTTGTCGAGGCCTTCTTCCTGGAGGAATTGAAGTTGTGTGGTGCTTTCACCGCCGGGGAGAATGAGGCCGTCGCAGCCTTCGAGATCGGCGGGCGTACGGACCTCGACGCTGTCAGCGCCGAGATCGGCGAGCATTTTGGCGTGGGCGGCGAAGTCGCCTTGGACAGCGAGGATTCCGATTTTCAATCGAGCTCCAGAGGGAGAAGATGCGTGAATTCGGTTGCTGATCGTTGTTTTGTTATTGAAACCATTTGCGTCTAAACCCCGCGATCTGGGAAACGATCGCGGTTACAAGTCGGCCGATCGACCGTGATGCACATCGAAAAATCGAAGGAAGAAAAAACGGTTGGTCGCAAATCGGATCGATCAAGCCAAGCTGGGGCGCAGCAGTGCTGCGCCCCTACATGATCGTGCCGAGATGGATCGTTACCAGCCGCGGGTGGAGAGGAGGTCCTTCTCTTCCATTTGGCGGATGTCGAGGCCGGGCATGGCTTCGCCGAGTTCTTCGCTGGCTTCGAGGACAGCTTTCGGATCTTCGAAGTGGGTGGTGGCTTTTACCACGGCTTTGGCGCGGGCTTCGGGGTCGCTGGACTTGAAGATGCCGGAGCCGACGAAGACGGCTTCGGCGCCAAGACGGCGAACGAGAGCGGCGTCAGCGGGAGTGGCGATTCCGCCTGCGGAGAAATTCGGAACCGGGAGCTTGCCGGTTTTCGCGACGGCGCGAACGAGATCGAGCGGGGCGCCGAGTTCTTTTGCGAAGCGCATGATTTCGTCGTCGCGCAGCGTTGTTAGGCGCTTCATTTCGCTGACGATGGTGCGCATGTGACGGACGGCTTCGACGACATTGCCAGAGCCGGCTTCGCCCTTGGTGCGAATCATCGCGGCGCCTTCGGCGATGCGACGGAGCGCTTCACCGAGGTTGCGCGCGCCGCAAACGAACGGGACGCGGTAGTCGTGCTTCCAGACATGATTTTCTTCGTCGGCGGGAGTGAGCACTTCGCTCTCGTCGATGAAGTCGACTTCGAGCGCCTGGAGAACTTCGGCTTCGGCGAAATGGCCGATGCGAACCTTGGCCATCACGGGAATCGTGACGGTATTCATGATTTCGCGAATGACCTTGATGTTGGCCATCCGCGCGACGCCGCCTTCTTTGCGGATGTCGGAAGGCACGCGCTCGAGCGCCATCACGGCGCAGGCGCCGGCTTTCTCTGCGATCTTGGCTTGCGCGGCGTTGGTGACGTCCATGATGACGCCGCCCTTGAGCATTTCGGCGAGGCCGACTTTCACGCGCCAGGCGTTTTCTCCGACAAGGTTGGCGCCGTTGCCTGCGCTCTTGGCGGAACCGCCGTTGGCACTGTGGCCGTTGCCGTTTACTTTCTTTCCGTTCGACTTCTTCGCGTCCATCTTGATTCTCCTCGTGATTGAAACTCGTAACTCAAACTTGGTTCAAAAATCTCGTTGCTGCTTACAACGAAAACTTGAAGAGCGGGCACGGCGTGCCGTGCCCCTACGACTCAAACTAATGCCACGCGGCTGCGTTCGGCGCGGCGGACTCCGCGCTCGCGCTTGCGCATCTCGATCTTCAGCAGTTCGGCGAGGGTCTGAACGCCTCGGGCGATCTGCTTCTCATTTAACCCCGCAAAGCCGAGCCGCAGCGTGTTTGGCAGCGGACCTTGCACGTAAAAATAACGTCCCGGAGCGAAAAGCACGCCACGTTCTTTGACGTGAATCAGCAGCTCGCTGGCGTCAAAGCCCGGAGGAAGTTCGAGCCAGAAGCACATGCCGCCTTCGGGGCGCGTCCAGCGCGTGTCGGCAGGCATGTATTTTCGCAGGGCCTCGTCGAGCGCAAACAAACGCGACGCATAGACCTTGCGCATCTTCGCGACGTGCTTGTGGAATAAGCCGCGGCGGAGAAATTCGGCGAGAAGCGATTGCGCAAGCTGATCGGTGTGCAGGTCGGTCGCCTGCTTTACCACGCGGAGGCGTTCGATGGCCGCGGCGGGAGCGACAATCCAGCCCACGCGCAGGCCGGGAAATGCGACTTTGGCGAAGCTGTCGATGTGGATGACGAGATTCGAGCGATCGAGCTGTTTCAGCGATGGAATACGTTCATCGTGCACGTGCAGGCGCGCATAGATGTGGTCTTCGACGATGGGCACTTGGTGGCGCGCGGCCAATTCCAGAACTTTGCGGCGCGAGGCGAGCGGCATCGACGTGCCGGTCGGATTCTGAAAATCAGGAGTGAGGACGATCAGTTTCACGCGGTTGGCGGCGAGCGTGGCTTCGAGTGCTTCGACGTCGACGCCGAGGGCGCTGCCGGGTTCGGCGTGGGTGCGCACGGGAACGGCGAGGCAGCGTGCGCGGGCGCTGTTGAAAATTGTGACGGCGCCAGGGTACGTAGGATTTTCGAGGATGACCGAATCGCCGGGGCGCACGAAGGCTTTGCTGATCAGGTCCAGCGACTGTTGACAGCCGCCGGTGATGAGGAGATTTTCGTCTTTGGCCGGAATATTTTCACGGCGCAAAAGTTCGAGCAAGGCCTCTTTGAGAGGGGCGTAACCGTCGCTAGGGCCGAGCGTGAGGACTTCGCCGGCTTCGCGGCGGAGGACGGAGTTGACGCAATTCACGAGCTCGTCTACAGGGAAAAATTCCTCGGCGGGGCGCGCCATGACGAACGAGAGCGCGTCTTCGGGCGCAGCGGCGGTGAGGCGGCTCAGAACTTCATCGCTGCGCTCGTCGGCGAAGAGGAGTTCCCAGCGGATGCCGTGGTTACCGTTTAAAACGGCGGGAGCGGGAGGAGTGATTTTCAGGCCGTTGCCATTGCCGCGGATGAATGTGCCGCGACCGACGTGCCCTTGAATGAGGCCTTCGGATTCGAGTTCGGCGTAGGCGTTGGCGACGGTGGTGCGGTGGACGCCGAGCATGGTGGCGAGTTCGCGGCTGGCGGGGATGCGGTCGCCAGGGCGCAGATCGCCTGCGTGAACTAAGGCGCGGAGCTGGTCACGGAGCTGGACGTACAGTGGAACGTGGGATTCCGGTTGGAGGTGCACTGGGAGCATTGTCTCTCACCCTGAGCCAATTTTACATGAGATTGGACTGGAGCAAGAGCCAAATTGTCTTTTCGCAAAGATTTGACAAGGGCGAAAAAGAAGAGAGATGGCTGGTTAACAGAATTTTGGATTACGTTAACTTCGGAAGCGGGATTGAAAAAGACGGGGATGGGGTCGGGTATGTCGTTGTGGGATGGGTGAAGTTGAATCTAAACCCGCACCCTTCAACTGCTAAGGGTGCGGCACCCAAATGCCGGCTAGTGGCGGGGGTAGCCTAGGGTGCCGGTGGATTCGCCTTCTTTGAGGTCGTGGAGGCAGAGTTTGGTCCAGTCGGTTCGGTCGCATTGGTAGAGCTGTTTGACGGGGAGGTCTTTGCGGTCGATTTCGTAGCTGCCGCCTTGCATGTCGTCGGCATCGTCGGCGGAATCGGTGACGATGAAGGTGGCGCCTTTGGAGACGCGGACGCGGAATTGGCCGGAGCTTGGTTCATAGTTCGAATAGACGAAGCAGTGGCGGATGCAGGCGCGGTCGGCGACGTGGGAGACGAACTCGACGCGCCAGTTGGGATCGGCGCGGAGGGTGGGGATGATGCGGGTCTCGGCTGGGACAGTCGCGAGAATTTTTTCCGCGGTGGCTTCGAGTTGAGCCAAGGAATGGGCGTCGATGCCGAGTAGAACGAAGTA
>DATAMU010000266.1:0-3337 GCA_036266605.1 Candidatus Acidiferrum sp.
GGCGGGCGTGATTGCGGCGGCGGGATTGATTGCGCTGGAGAAATCGCCGGGGCGGCTGCACATCGATCACAAGAATGCGAAGAGGTTGGCGGAAGGTGTGGCGCAGATTGCTGGGTTTGTGATCGATCCGAGCAAAGTGAAGACGAACATTGTGATTTTTGATTGTGAGCAGACGGGGAAGACGGCGGTGGAGTGGTGCGAGATTTTGTACAAGCGGGGATTGTGGGCGCAGGACACGGCGCAATATTCGGTGCGGTTTGTGACGCATTGCGATGTGAACGAGGAGCAGATCGAGCAGGCGCTGGTGGTGTTGCGGGAAGCGGCTGCGAAGCCGCAGGGAGTCGGGGCGTGATGCGTTCGAGGCTCGGCACCACGGCCGGCGTAACGATTGCTTCATGCGTGCTGCTGCTTTGTGGCGCTGTTTCCGTGGCGCAGAAGCCCAAGAACGATGTGCGCAAAGCCGTGCGAGGCAGTTCGAACTCCGCGCCAACGGTGGATGAAGCGGGTGCGTTCCTTGCGGATGCAGAAGCACGGTTGCTTAACCTTGGGGTGAAGGCGAGCCATGCGAATTGGGTGCAGGAAAATTTCATTACCGAAGATACGGAGTTGCTGGCGGCGGATGCGAACCAGAATCTGAATGCGTTGAGCGTCGATCTGGCGAAGAAGGCGAAGAGATTTGATGGCGTGCAGCTGCCGCCGGTGATGGCGCGGAAGATGTTGCTGCTGAAGTTGGCGGCGGGATTTCCTGCTCCCGCTGAAGCGGCTGAGCAGAAAGAACTGGCGCAGGTTTTGGCGTCGCTCAATGGGGATTACGGGAGAGGAAAGTGGTGTCCCGATGGGACTGGCAATGGTGCGAAGTGCCTCGACGTGACCGCGGTTGGGAAGCTGATGGCGGAGAGTCGCGACGAAGCGGAGTTGAAGCGCGCGTGGATTGGGTGGCATGCGGTGGGTGCGCCGATGCGCGAGCGGTATGCGCGCATGGTGCAACTTGGGGATAAGGGCGCGACGGAGCTGGGCTTTGCGGATGCAGGTGCGCTGTGGCGTTCGAACTACGACATGCCGCCGGATCATTTTGCGAAGGAAGTCGATCGGTTGTGGAGTCAGCTGCGGCCGCTGTATTTGTCGCTGCACGCTTACGTGCGCGGGCAACTCGCGAAGAAGTACGGCGCTGCCGTGCCTGCAAATGGGCCGATTCCGGCGCATCTGCTCGGAAATATCTGGGCGCAGGAGTGGAACAACGTCTACCCGCTGATGGATTCGCCGAAGCCGGAACAGAGCTACGACCTGACGAAGATTTTGCGGGACCGGCAAACGGATGCGCGCGGGATGGTGCGTTACGGCGAGGGATTTTTTACTTCGCTGGGATTCGCGCCGTTGCCGAAGACGTTTTGGGAACGGTCGCTGTTCACGAAGCCCGCGGACCGCGACGTGGTGTGCCACGCGAGCGCGTGGGATGTCGATGCGAAAGACGATCTGCGCGTCAAGATGTGCATCCAGATCACGCAGGAAGATTTCGTCACGATTCATCACGAACTGGGGCACAACTTCTATCAGCGGGCGTATAACACGCAGCCGGTGTTGTTTCAGGGCAGCGCGAATGATGGATTTCACGAGGCGGTTGGCGACACGATCGCGTTGTCGGTTACGCCGGAATATTTGAAGAAGCTCGGGTTGATTGAGACGGTGCCGCCTGCTTCGGGCGACATCGACTATTTGTTGCAGCAGGCGTTGTCGAAGGTGGCGTTTCTGCCGTTTGGATTGACGATTGATAAGTGGCGGTGGGAAGTTTTTTCGGGCCAGATCAAACCCGAGCAGTACAACAAAGAGTGGTGGGATTTGCGGCTGAAGTATTCGGGAGTGGCGCCTCCGGTCGCGCGGACGGAAGCGGACTTTGATCCGGGGGCGAAGTTCCACGTTCCTGCGAATGTGCCGTACATGCGGTATTTTCTGGCGCGAATTTTGCAATTTCAGTTTCAGCGGGCGCTTTGCAAGGAGGCGGGATACTCGGGGCCGCTGCACCGGTGTTCGATTTATGAAAATAAGGAAGCTGGTCGGCGGCTGAATGAAATGCTGGCGCTGGGGGCGAGCAAGCCTTGGCAGGATGCGCTAGCGACGCTGACCGGGGAGCATCAGATGGATGCGACGGCGCTAGCAGATTATTTTGCGCCGCTGAAGACGTGGCTCGACGAACAGAATAAGAAGAACAAATATCCGGTGGGCTGGTAGCGGACGCGCGAAATCGTTGGTTGGCATTCGAACGAGGGAGCTGCAGGCTATACGGAAGAATTTTGTGAAATCGGTCTTGACACAGGGTACCTTTTGTGTTAGATTACACATTGTATAAAGGCCCGGCGAACTGCCGGGCCTTGTTTTTCGCAACAAGCGGAAATCCCACCTCTGGTTCGAATCCCAAATTTGAAATCTGGCCCTTCGGCACGAGCCTTCGCCGCAGGCTCTATCGCATGAGAATAAGTGAGATATGATTGCGCGGCCCGATTCATGTCCTCATCGCGCTAAGTCTTTCCCAGCGAGGTTCATGCGATGGTTTCCCGGTTAGCGAAGTGTTGTGTTTGCCTGATTCTTTGCGCCGCCTTCCTCTTTTTAGTGCCAGTGCGTGCGGGAGACGATACGACGCGATTCTATGGTACGTGGCAGGCCATTTTTCCGTTCAACGGGCAGATGGTGACGATGCGGACGACGCACGACGAGAATGGATACGCGAACGTCATCGTCACAAATATGGGGGAGCAGCCGGCGGGTAACGGCACGTTTCAGGCTGCGAATGGGAAGTACACGACGAGCGCGCCGTTTCCAAACAATGCGGGCGTTTATCACTTTGTCGGAAATGACACGGTGGTCTGCGTGAATTCGGCGGGACAGACGTTGACCTGGAAGAGATACAAGCAGCCGGGAGCGGGAGCGCCACCTCCGGCGGCAACGCCAGCAGGTGCGCCGTCACCGTCGCCCGCGCCCGTTGCGGGTCGTGGCGGCAAAGGGGCGAGCGGACTCAGCGCGCCGATGCCAGGAGCGAGTTCGCAGCCGAGTGGCGCTACCACACCGTCGCCTGCGCCGGGTGGTTCGGGGGGTATGTCGCCGAATCCTTCGTTGATGCCGGAAACGAATGCCGCGATCGAGGCATTTGGCAAGAAGGACTACAACACCGCGTGGCGCGAGTTCATGATTGCGGCGCAGAAGGGCGACGCGGAGGCGCAGGCCGGAGTAGGCGCAATGCTACTCAATCACATCAATCCGCCGGGGACCGGCTACTGGGCGCAGTGCGAAAAATGGCTCCAACTTTCAGCGAATCAGGGAAACACGAAGGGGATGACCTTTCTCG
>DATAMU010000267.1:0-3451 GCA_036266605.1 Candidatus Acidiferrum sp.
CACGCATTCCGGCATTCTCGGCGCGCTTGCGCTGCTGGCATTCCACTCGCACATCGTTCAACCGCCGCGAAACGGCGGGATCGATGTAATTCCCGGACGTTTGGTGTTCTCCGCTCGAAGCAACGCCGCGAATGATCATGCTTCGCTCGGGCACAATGGCGGTGGTGGCGAACACAATCCGATTTTGGCAACGCACGGATTTCTTGCCGCGCGCTCGTCGCTACAGTTGGCGCCGCCGCGCTTGCCCGACAATGCCGTGCATGTTCTTGCGGTGCCAGTGACCACGATTGATGAGACTGCGCCGCCGACCGCGGCAGCAGTGCCGCAGTTAGGTCTGCCGCGGATGCCGGACGATACGAATTCGCCTGGGCCGGGCAAAAACGGCGGAATCGGCAGCGGGCCGGGTGGAGGCATGGGAGACAATCCGGGCAGCGATGCGGGCGAGGGCGAGAGTGGCACGCCATATTCGCAAGGGATGACGTGGCCTGTCTGCGTGACCTGTCCGTATCCGCTCTACACCGATGAAGCGCGCAAGGTGAAGATGCAAGGGGGAGTCACGCTTCGCGTGCTCGTGGGGACGGATGGACGGGCTGCGCAGATTCGCGTGATGCGCGGCGTGGGATACGGGCTCGACGAGCGCGCTGTCGAGTCGGTGCGCGGATGGAAGTTTGCGCCGGCGCACGACGCGGCGCGGAAGGCTGTGTCTGTGTGGGTCACGATCGAAGTGATCTTTCGATTGTTCTGACGAATCAAGAAACGTCAAAGACGCGGCAGGTACGCGCGACACCCAATCTGCTACGATGAGGCCATGAGAAATTCGTTGTTGGCAGCCGCAATGTTGCTCTGCTCGCTGATTGCCGGAGGCACGGCGAGCGCACAGGCCGGGAACGGAGCGCTCGACCTGGTGGCGCGGATTACGCCGACTGCGGCACGGCCGGAACCCGTGCGGCAGTTCACGTTTTACGTGCTGACGAAAAGTTACGAAGACATCATCAAAGACGTCGAAGCGAACGACGCCCCACCCGACCGCGACAAATTCATCAGCGAGTTGAAGGTTTCGGACGAACTGAAAGAGTGGCTGAAGGGCCACGACGAGTTCGATCTGACCTCGCCGAATTTGGACAAGACGATCACGCCGGACGATATTTTGCACGTGCCGGAATTTTTGCTGGCGTACCAGCGGACGAACAGCGGCGGCGTGACGTACGGAATTCCCAAGCCGAAATACACCGACGCGGACAAGACGGCGCATCCGGACAAGTATCAGAAACAACACGACGAATATTTCGTGGCGCTGAAAAAATTTATTCAGACGCATCCGGAATCGATGAGCGGAGTAGAACTCGAGCTAGCGGGCATCAATCCTCAATCGAAATGGGCGCTCTTGCAGACGGAGCGGACGAAGCGCGTACGGCGCAAAGCACCGGAAGTGGCGCAGACGAAGTATCTTGCAACGCAGGTGGACACCGACCTGGACGGACACGCAGCAGTAAACTTGCCGGCGGGAAATTATTGGGTGAGCACGCTGAATCTGGATGCGGGGGCCGGCGACGCGCGATTGCGCTGGGATGTGCCCGTAACAATCCAGAATGGGCGAAGCACGCGAGTTGAATTGACCAACCTGAATGCCATCGACGCGCACGGAAATTCCGGCGGCGCGCCAGAGGCGCGCGGCAGTTCCAAGAATTAGTTCGCCGAAAACGCGAAACCTATGGGAACGCCGCTTCTTTGGATTGCTTTTAATGGATTCGTGCTGATTGCGGTAGCGCTCGACCTGGGCGTTTTCAACCGCAGGCTGCATAAGGTCGATCTGCGCGAAGCGCTCTGGTCAACGATTGCGTGGGTCTCGCTGTCGGTGCTGTTTGGATTCGGCGTCTGGCATTTTTCGGGGCCGCAGCGTGGTGTTGAGTTTTTTACGGGTTATCTGATCGAGAAGGCACTTAGTGTAGACAACCTGTTTTTGTTCCTCGTGATCTTTCGTACGTTCGCAATCGACGAACGATTCCAACATCGCATGCTGGAGTGGGGGATTCTCGGCGCGCTCGTAATGCGGGGCGTGATGATTTTTGCGGGCGCGGCGCTGATCGAGAAGTTTTCGTGGATTATGTATATCTTCGGCGCGTTTCTGGTTTACGCCGGCGTCCATATGTTATTCGCGAAGAAAGAGAATATACGCCCGGGCGACAGCGCGTTCTTTCGATTTGCAAGCAGGCATCTGCGACTGTCGCACGACTACCGTGGGGAGCACTTTTTTGTTCGAAAAGATGGGAAGCTTTTTGCTACGCCGTTGTTCTTGGTGTTGTTGGTTGTAGAGATCACCGACATCACGCTGGCGATCGATTCGATTCCGGCAATTTTCGGGATTACACGGGATCCGTTCATCGTTTACACCTCGAACGTGTTTGCGATTTTAGGATTGCGCGCGATGTACTTCTTGCTGGCGGGATTCTTGAACCGCCTGCGATTTTTGACGGTTGGATTGGCGTTTGTGCTGGCGTTTATCGGCGGGAAGATGCTGGTCGAACACTGGGTGCATGTAACGGCGCTCGTTTCGCTGTCCGTAGTGGGCGGAATTTTGCTCTTGGCGATTGTTGGCTCGCTCGCTTTTCCCGAGCGGAAGAATGTAGCGACTTGATCGTAGCGCCGGCTTCCAGCCGGCATTTTTGTGTACCGCCACACTCGCTTATCAGATTCGGGCAATTCCGCGACTGGTGCGCCTACTCCGCCTCGAACATGACCTCGTCAACGTAACACCAGAACCAGTCTTCGCCGGGCTCGATGGATTGCACGATCGGATGTTTCGTGGCGTGAAAATGTTTGGTGGCGTGCTTGTTTTTCGAACTATCGCAGCAGCCCACGTGTCCGCACTCGCGGCAAAGCCGCAAATGCACCCAGGTGTCGCCCATCTTGAGGCACTCTTCGCAGCCCTTGGTCTTCGCCTTTACGTTTCGAATGTCATCGGTGTGGGTACAGACGTCAGCCATTGTGCCTCCAGGTGCTAGACAGCGGGTTTGATGGGAATGCGGACTTCGAAACGCGTGTCGCCGGGTGCTGACTTTACGGTGATCAGGCCTTTGATCTTTCGAATGATGCGATAAGCGATGTCGAGGCCGAGGCCGGTGCCTTCGCCCACGCCTTTCGTCGTGAAAAACGGCTCAAAAATTTTGTTTCGGATTTCGGCGGGGATACCTGGACCGTTGTCGGAGATTTCGACCAGAACGTAGTCGTTGTCGCGCGCCAAACGCACACCTAATTTGCCGCCGTCTTTCATCACATCAGCTGCGTTGTCGATCAGATTGGTCCACACCTGATTGAGTTCGCTGCCGTAAGCGAGGACCTTCGGCAAATCGGGCTCATAGTCGCGCGTCACGGTGATCGTGCGCTTCAGCTTGTGATGCATGATGGTCAGCGTGGTGTCGAGGCTCTTCGTCAGATCGACTTCCTGCATGGA
>DATAMU010000268.1:0-2215 GCA_036266605.1 Candidatus Acidiferrum sp.
CCAAAAAGAGAATCTGAACGATCTTATGGGCCGGGATCTAGCCATCGATTTTCGATTGAGCCCGGTGCCCGATGCGCTGCCGGAGGAAGAAAGCATCGACCTCGCCCGGCAAAACGCGTTGAGTGGCCGCAGCGAAATTCGCCAGGCACAATTCAAAGTCGAGCAAGCGGCTTACGCGAAGCGTCTGCAAAAGGCGCAATACATCCCTGAAGTTGGTATTCGCTATCTTTTCTTCTCGCCATTCACTGTCGAAGGATTCCCGCACTATTTCAATTCCCTGGGCGTTCAATTGAAGTGGGACATCTACGACTGGGGCTACAAGAAGCATCTGATGGACGAAAAGCAGCGCCAGATCGAGCAAAGCCAGTTGAGCCTCACCGAGACTTCGAGTCAGGTCATTCTCGACGTCAGCAACCGCTACCGAAAATTGCGCGAAGCGCGCGCCAGCTTGAACGTCGCTCAGTTGGCGCAAGAAGCCGAGAAGCAAAAGCTAGACGTCGTTCTCGAGCAATACAAACAGAAGGCCACCCTTCTCAGCAACTTACAAACCGAGCAAGCCAACATGGCCCAGGCCTCCGCGCAATATCAGCAAGCACTTGCGAACTTCTGGAACGCTCGCTCTGATTTCGAAAAAGCGATGGGAACGGATTGAATCCGATGAGCACGAAACAACAAGCTCGGCAGGGAGCACAAATAGGTTACGTATTTGTTCTCGCGATTGCATTCATTGGCTGCGGCAGCGCCTATCAACAATCCGAACCCGCGCGCCCCACCCCTGTCGCTGTCGCCGAAGTTCAGGAATATTCCGGAGGCGAGGGGCTCAATTACTCCGCCAGCATCGTCCCTTATACACAGCTTCCGATCGCCTTTAAGTCCGGCGGCTATGTCACAAATATTCTGCAACGCCCCGGCCCCGACGGTAAGCCGCGCAATCTCCAGCAAGGCGACTACGTAAAAAAAGACACCGTACTTACCATCGTCCGCCAGGCTGACTATCAGCACTCGGTTGATCAATATAAAGGGCAGCTCGAACAAGCCCAGGCCGGCCGCCTCAAGTCCCAACAGGATTTCGCCCGCGCCGACGCCCTCTTCAAAGCCAACGCCCTCACGCAAAGCGACTACGACGCCGCGAAAGCCCAATCCGATTCGACGCAGGGCGCGGTTGCTACCGCACAAGCCGCCGTTGCCCAAGCCCAGCAGGCTCTCGCCGACTGCGAACTTCGCGCCCCGATGGACGGCCAGATCCTTCAGCGCAACGTCGAGCTAGGCATGCTCGTCGGCGCCGGCACTACAGCGTTCACGATGGGCGACATGGAGCTGGTCAAAGCCGTCTTCGGCGTCCCCGACACGCTGCTCTCAAGCGTGCAATTAAAGCAGCGTCAAGGTATTCGCACCGAAACCTACGCGCAGGAATTTTTCGGCCAGGTCAGCGCCATCTCGCCGCAAGCCGACCAGAAAAGCCGCACATTCCAGATCGAAGTTACCATTCCGAATCCAAAAGGCCTGCTGAAATCCGGAATGGTTGCGACGCTCGACATCGGCAGCGCAAAACTGCGCAATCCGGCGCTTGTCGTGCCGATCGAAGCGGTCGTCTCGCCGTCCGACGGCACGAAATCGTTCAGCGTGTTCGTCGTCACGCATCAAGGCGACAAAGATACGGTCCATCGCCGTGCCGTCCAGCCCGGACCAGCTTTCGGCAACATGGTTTCAATTTTACAGGGCGTAAGCCGGGGCGAAAAAATCGTAGTCAACGGAGCGACTTTGGTGAACGACGGCCAAGTCGTGCGTGTGATCCCGTGATGGTGGCGAATTCAAGCGCAAGCACACCGGGACACCGGAGCTAACACAACTACCGATGCCACATCGTTCCGACTCCGACTATATCCAGCACGAGCGCAACACCGCGCGCTTCTTCGTCGAAAATCGCCAGATCTCGTGGATCATTCTCATCGCCACCGTCGCCCTCGGCATCTACGGGTACGCCAAGATGCCGAAGCGCAAGGATCCAAACATTCCTGTCCGCGTCGCCTCGGTCCAAACGCAATGGCCTGGCGCCGATTCCGAGCAAGTCGAGCAACTCGTCACGCGTCCTATCGAATCGACCATCGCGCAAAATCCAAACATCCGCGCCCCGAACGGCGGCGACTTCGGCATCAAGTCGCTTTCGCTCCCGGGCCTTTCCATCGTGCAGGTGCAGCTCTACGATACGGTGAAA
>DATAMU010000269.1:0-2995 GCA_036266605.1 Candidatus Acidiferrum sp.
AAAAGTGTGAGTTAGCTGAGTTCCGCGATAGGGGAAAAGTTCCAAAATGGGAATTGGCTATGCCAATTTATTTCCCAAGTGGTATCGATACAAAGAGTTCTCGGACTCTTTGCCGGCCTATTCAGGCGGTCGATCGCTCGATTTGACCCATCAGAATCCCACCTGCTATTGTGAGAAGTTATCTTGGCCTTATTAGGCCCACTGTACGTCGCGGCTCTCTGTGAGCCCGGCTTGCGGTGAGCAGCAACAAGGGACCCCATGCCGTTGACCAAATTGGTTGTGCGCGGCGCGCGCCAGCACAATCTGAAAAACATCAGCGTCGAAATTCCGCGGAACACATTGACGGTCATTACCGGCCTATCCGGGTCCGGCAAATCGTCGCTCGCGTTCGACACGATTTATGCCGAGGGCCAGCGTCGTTACGTGGAGTCGCTATCGGCCTACGCACGCCAGTTTCTCGACCAGATGGAACGCCCCGAAGTCGATGTGATTGAAGGGCTTTCGCCGTCAATCGCGATTGAGCAGAAGACCACGACTCGATCGCCTCGCTCGACGGTCGGAACCATCACCGAAATATACGACTACCTCCGCGTCATTTACAGCTCGATCGGAATCCCGCACTGCCCGCAGTGCGGCAACCCGATCACGCGTCAGTCGAGCGAGCAGATCGTCCAGTCGATCCTGACCGGCGAACTCTGCAAGACGGATGACCGCGTCATGATCCTTGCGCCGATCGTACGCGGCCGCAAAGGCGCCTATCGCAAAGAGCTCGAAAAGCTGGCGCAAGACGGCTACCTCCGCGCGCGTATTAACGGCGAGCTCGTGCAACTCGACGAAATTCCGGTGCTCGACAAGCGCAAGAACCACACGATCGAAGTGGTCGTCGATCGGCTGCTGGTGAAACCGGGCATCGCCGCGCGCCTCGAGCAATCGATCGCGACAGCGCTGAAGTTGGCGTCGGGACTCGTCACGGTTTCAATTGTCGGTGGCGCCGACCACGTCTTTTCCGAAAAGCTGGCTTGCCCAGACTGCGGCATCTCCGTTCCGCAGCTCGAGCCGCGATCGTTCAGCTTTAACTCGCCGTACGGCGCTTGCCCTGCCTGCAATGGCCTCGGTTCGAAATACGATTTCGATCCCGCGCGCGTGATTACCGACTGGACGCGGCCTCTCTTCGACGGCGGCCTTGGGCCAGGCTCCGGATCAGCGATGCTCAAGCGCACGATGCAACTCGCCGCGTACGCGCATGGATTCAACCTCGAAACCCCGTTCGAGAAGATGCCGGCGGCGACGCAAAATTTAGTGTTGTACGGATACCCTCCGTCGAACGGTGGAAGTACGTCCGGCACTAAGAAAGCGAAATCGGGAGAAAAAGGCTTTCGCTTCCCCGGGATTCTGAAGTTTCTCGATCGTAATTTCCAGGAATCGAACTCGGATTCATACCGCGAGTGGATGACGCAATACATGTCGGCAACACGCTGCACGGTTTGCCACGGCAAACGCCTGCGTCCCGAGTCGCTCGCGGTCAAGCTCGCCGGTCATTCGATCGCCGAATTCACCGCACTATCGCTGAAGTCGGCGCGTCCGGCGGTCGCAAAAATTCTCGGCGAACTTACGCAACGCCAGCAGGCCGTCGCAGCTCGTCCTCTCGAAGAAGTCGCGGAGCGCCTCGACTTTCTTCTCGCCGTCGGTCTCGGCTATCTTAGCCTCGATCGCTCAGCCGCGACGCTGTCGGGTGGTGAAGCGCAGCGCATCCGCCTCGCCACGCAAATCGGTTCGCGCCTCCGCGGTGTGCTCTACGTCCTCGACGAGCCTTCGATCGGTCTGCACGCGCGAGACAACGATCGTTTGCTCGGCTCGCTCGAACAGCTACGCAATCTCGGCAACACCGTTCTCGTCGTCGAGCATGACGAAGACACGATTCGCCGCGCGGATTTCGTTGTCGATCTCGGACCCGGCGCCGGCGAGGCCGGCGGCCATCTGGTTGCGCAAGGCAAGCCGGAGCAAGTGGCCGCCACCGCGGAATCGCTCACTGGACAATATCTCAGCGGCGCCGCGAGTATTCCAGTCCCCGAAAAACGCCGCAGCCCCAATGGCAAGTCGATTCAGATTCTCGGTGCACATGAAAACAATCTGAAAGATGTCGATTTCACGCTGCCGCTCGGATTGCTCACTGTTGTGACGGGTGTCTCCGGTTCCGGCAAGTCTACGCTCGTCAACGACATCCTCTATCGCGCGCTGGCGCAGAAGCTCTATCGCTCAATGGATCCGCCCGGCGCGCACAAGAGTGTGACCGGCATCGAGCACATCGACAAAGTCATCGAGATCGACCAGGCGCCGATCGGCCGCACTCCACGTTCGAATCCAGCGACGTACACCGGTGTCTTTGCGCCGATTCGCGAACTCTTCGCGATGCTGCCCGAGTCGCGCGAGCGCGGCTACAAACCCGGCCGGTTCAGTTTCAACGTAAAGGGTGGACGCTGTGAAGCTTGCCAGGGTGACGGGCTTCGTCGCATCGAAATGAATTTTCTGCCCGATGTCTACGTAATGTGCGAAGTCTGCCGCGGCCGCCGCTACAACTCCGAAACGCTCGCGGTACGCTTCAAGGGACACTCGATCTCCGACATCCTGAATATGCCGGCGACCGAAGCGTTAAAGCTGCTTGAGAATATCCCCGCGATCCAACAAAAACTGGCGACCGTCGTTGAGGTTGGGCTCGGATACGTCCAGCTCGGGCAGTCTGCAACGACTCTTTCCGGCGGTGAAGCCCAACGCATCAAGCTCGCCCGCGAGCTTTCGAAGCGCCAGACTGGCCGCACGCTCTACATTCTCGACGAGCCCACGACGGGTCTTCACTTCGACGATGTTCGCAAGCTCCTCGACGTTCTTCAGCGCCTCGTATCGCTTGGTAACACCGTGCTCATCATCGAGCATCACCTCGACGTCATCAAGCAAGCCGACTGGATCATCGATCTCGGGCCGGAAGGCGGCGAAGGAG
>DATAMU010000270.1:0-1625 GCA_036266605.1 Candidatus Acidiferrum sp.
AGGATCTGCACCACGTGGTGCGCATCAATTACTACAAGCCCCGCGGCGACGCGAAAGAAGGCTGGGACAACATCGACATCGTCGGGTGGCTGGGCTATCCGATGCAGATCAAGATCAACTTCCTGTGCCGGGATTCGATCTTGGCCGCGCCCATCGTGCTCGACCTGGTGATGTTCATGGACCTGGCGCAGCGCGCCGGCATGCGCGGCATCCAGGAGTGGCTCAGCTTTTATTTCAAGTCGCCGATGACCGCACCGAAACTCTACCCGGAGCACGATCTCTTCATTCAATCGATGAAGCTCAAGAACACACTCCGTTGGATGATGGGCGAAGACCTAATCACTCACCTCGGCCAGGAGTATTACGACTAATTAAGAATTGAGGCGTAACGGGGCACGGTACACCGTGCCCTTTGTTCCTTTCGCCCGAATCGATTAACGGCCCGATTCACTTTTCCGATTTGCTCCATCAATTTTTCGCCGCATCCCTGTCCTTCTTTCGATTTGACCACCGCAAACACCACACGCTATCCTCCCTTGTTTATGGCGTGTCCCGCACCGCTCACCACCTGCACACATTGGCCGCCACCGGCTTTCGCATCCACTTCCTTTGAGGAGAAATATGACGACTGAATTGCGTAGTTTCCTGTCCCTCTCGTATGACGAGTTGGAAGAGCTGAACCTGAAGGCCAAAAAGCAGCGCCTCGATCGCGTTGCGCCCCACACGATTCAAGAAGATCGCCTCAAATATTTGACCGACGAACGCGGAATCAAAGCGGTCACCGTGCTCTTTAGCGACCTCGAAGGCCGCCTGCACATGCTCGACTACGACAAGAAGTTTCTCGTCAAGAGCTGGGACAACCTGACCTTCGACGGTTCTTCGATCCGCGGCTTTACCGCCCAGCGCGAATCCGACCTGCGGCTCGGCATCGACTGGGGCGCGTTCTATTGGGGACCGGCCGACATTTTCGGTTCCGGCAAAGTGCTTGTCTTCGGCGAAGTCATCGATAAGGACGGTTCGCCGTACAAAGCCGACATTCGCGGCTCGCTGAAATCCTTCGCCAATGAGCTGTACGAAGAAGAGGACTACACGCTCAACGCCGCCAACGAAATCGAAGGCTTCCTCTTCAACGGCGCCGACGCCGAAGCGCGCTACAACGAGACCGGCAAGTTCGAGTATGTGAACACCGGCGGCTATTACCACTCGTTGCCCGGCGATCCCCTGCGCACCTTCATCGACACCTGCGCCGAAGTCCAGCGCGCGATGGGCTTCCAGAACGAGAAGGATCACCCGGAAGTCGCGCCGTCACAGTTTGAAATTAACTACGGTTACGGTGAATGCGTCGCGGCTGCCGACCAGATTCAGATCTACAAATTGATCTGTCGTCAGGTGGCCACCAGGATGGGGCTCACCGCGTCGTTCCTGCCGAAGCCAGTCGTCGGTGTCAACGGCAACGGTATGCACACCAACGTTTCGATCAGTCAAAAGGGCAAGAACTTGTTCTGGGATCCCAAGGGCGAAGAAAAACTCAGCAAGATTGGCTGGTCGTTCGTCGATAAAATTCTCACGCACGGCAACGACATCTGCCTGATGCTTAACTCCAGCGTCAACGCCTATCGACGGCT
>DATAMU010000271.1:0-15542 GCA_036266605.1 Candidatus Acidiferrum sp.
GCGCGAAAACGAAGAACGATGGAAGTATCTCTGTGAACTTGCCGCCAAAGAGCAGGATCCGCAAAAGCTGCTCGAATTGACCTGTGAGATTAATCAGCTTCTGCTGGCCAAGCAGAAGCGCCTTTCCGGCGACGCGAACACGAAACCACCAGAAGAATAAAATCGAACTCGCTCTTGATATGCGAATGCCCGCTCGAAAAATGAGCGGGCATTTCACGTTGCGATCGGGAAGTTGTCTCCAGAGTAGTTCGCTGCGAGTTCGGGTTGTCTATTCGCCCTCGCAGCTCACGTGATTGTTCCAATCCACGTAAGCGCCTTGTGGATTTTCGCGCCACGCCCAGACGTGCAACTCGAAAAACGGATCGAGCGCAAAGCGGTTCGGCGAGCCGACGAGCTGAAAGTCCTGGCCGTCCAGTTGCGGTGTAACGCCGTTGTTGTCCTTCAGCCACTTCTTCATGTCAACGATGTACTCGACGCCGACGAGCTGACGCTTGTTTCCGACTGGCTCGTAAATCAAAGCCTGCGGATATTCGAGCTCAATTTCGTTCTTCTTCACTTGCGCGCCGTTGATGTAGTGAATTCCCATCGCGCCGTGATCCGGGCCGCTGACGCAGCCGAACGCCGGCTCGTATCCCGCAGGTCCCGCATTGTTGACATCGAGAAACTGCTTCGTTGCATTGCGGACATCTTCCACCAGTTTTGAATTTTGCTGTTGCTGATGGTCCGCGTGAATCTGCTCTGTGTGAATCTGCGCGCGAAGGGGACTGATGGTCATCGCTCCGCACAACAGAGTTCCCGTTAACGTTCCGATCAACCACTTGTGAACTGCACTCTTCTCTTGCGACATCTTCATCTCTCCTTTTTGTTTCGACTTGGTGGGATAACTAGACAGACTGCCCCTCCCCAATTTCTCCACTTCGAGAACTTGCTTCAGTGCGCTTCGCGTATTTCCAAATTTGTTTCGCGCCGGTTACAGGCGTTCGGCTGTGACTGAAATGGGCACGCCATTCGCCAGCGAATCGAAGACCGGTGAATGACCGGTGCCGAGTTGCACGATTTCTTGCAGGCGGTCGTCGGGAACGTTCACGTCGAGCTTGAAAGCGACGCGAATGCCCTGATAGCCCTTGCGGACTGTCGGATCGAGATTCAGAAATCCGTGCAAGTCGAGATCGCCCTCGAAGGTGGATTCGATCGCATTGATCTGAATGCCGCGCGCCGATGCGTGATACACCATCGACGTCGTGAGGCATGACGCGAGCGCGTGAAGCAAATGCTCGACTGGATTTGCCGCCAGATCTTTGCCGAGCAGAATCGCGGGTTCGTCCGCTTCGAGCCGGAAGGGAGCTGGGTGCGACAGTTCCTGGTTTGCTCCGCAGAGCGTTGTGACGGTGGAGTGGTTGCGGGCTCCGTCTTCCCACTGATTGCGAATGCGAAATTTGAACTTCGCGATCGATGGCGTGGTCTTGACGGCCTCGATCGTGGAGAAGAGTTCGCTGACGGCGACTCCGTTGAGGGTGATTGATTTTTGAGCGGTTGCCATGTGAGTTTCCTTTCTCTCGCTAGGTTTCTCGAACAACTGTCGTTCGTTGAATATGAAATTAACGGGGAAGGGGTCTTGCGACAAGATGGCAGATGTGCCATTGTAGGGAGGCGATTAGGCCAAAGCGATTAGGCCAAAGCGTTCAGGCTAAGGCGTTCGGGCCGTGACGGCGCGGAGACTGCGAGGAGACATGAAGGACATTACGGTGCTCTTGCTCGACCAAATGTTTTCTTCCACGGCGATCGGGCCGGCGGAAGTTTTTCGTCACGCCGGTTCGCTGTGGGGAACGCTGACCGGCGCGTCTCTAGAGCCGCGATTTCACGTGACGACCGCGTCGGCTGACGGGAAGGCGGTCGATTGCGACGGCGGTATCCAGATCAAGCCGAACATCGCGCTGAGCGAAGTTGGCAAGACGGATTTGATTTTCGTCCCCACGACAGGATTAAGCGTCGACGACGTCGTCGAACGCAATGCGACGATCGTGCCGTGGCTGAAACGCCGGAGTAGTCGCGGTGTTGCGGTCGCGAGCGTGTGCTCCGGCGTGGGCCTAGTTGCCGCTGCGGGATTGCTGGACGGCAAACGCGCTACGACACATTGGGGACTCGCGGATCGATTCCGAGAAAAATATCCGCGCGTGAAGTGGATGCCCGAACTAATGGTGACCGAGGACCACGGATTTTACTGCGGCGGCGGAGTGAACGCCTCGCTGGACCTGAGCATTTACCTCGTCGAGAGATTCTGCGGGCACGAAGTGGCGATGCAGACTGCGAAATCGCTGCTGATCGAGACACCACGGGCCTGGCAATCGGGGTTTGCCATCGTGCCGCTGAAGACGGATCACACGGACGACGCCATTTCGAGCGCGCAGGAATGGATGCACAAGCATTTCGCGACGACGTTTCCCCTGGAAGATCCGGCGCGCCGCGTCGGCATGAGCGTCCGCAATTTTGTCCGCCGCTTCAAACAGGCGACGGGTGACAGTCCGCTGGCTTACCTGCAAAAGCTACGTGTCGCCGCAGCCAAGCGAATGCTGGAGAGCAATCACCGCACGATGCAGGAAATCAGCGATGCGGTCGGCTATCAGGACATCGCGTTCTTCCGTTCGTTGTTTCAGCGACACACCGGCGTCTCGCCGAGCGCTTATCGCGAACGTTTCGGCACAAACGCCTAATCACCATCGTCCGCACAGTCCGGACGAAACCTCTACGAACACTTATGCTTTCCCGCCCGCGGAGTCATCGCGCGCTCAGCCGGGCCTCTCGCAGCGGTTCGCTTGCAGCGAATTCAACGCACAGGCGATCGCTCACCGCGTTTTCACCTTTGAATTGACGGCGGGCGGTGAAGTCACATCATGCGTCTGGAGTGAGATCAAATCGTCGGTAAAAGGCTGTATTGATTCCGTACAGTGTGCAGTGCAGATTGGAAGTCATGGAACTCGTCGCAGGATTAGTGGCTTATGCACTGATCATCGCTGTGACGCTCTTTCAGCTTCGCGGAAGAGTTCGCAGCTAGTTCCCGCTCCGTTCAAACGCGAGCCATCGCTTCACTCTTCGTGCGCTCGCCTAGTGGACCTGAAAGCCTTTCCTGCCCTAGACCAGCACGGTCGAGCCAATGTCTGTCGGCTTTAATCAATTCGATTGCTTTGATATCTCGCAGGCCCTCCCCCCCCGGGGTTTTTGCGCAAGAGTGTGATTCTGTGGGGGTTAGGCGACGCATTTGCGCAAGAGTGTGATTCTAAGCGAGTTAAGAGAAGGTTGCGCGTAAGCCATTCCCGGTGCGGAAGTTAATTCGGTCTGGTCCAGTATCATAGCCAAGGTTGGTCTCAGCGATGGAACTCCCCGTAAGCGAAAAACCTGTGGAAAAAAAGAAAAACGCCGGATGTTGTCCGGCGTTTTCACAGAATTTTAACTGGCATCAAGTATAGCACGCGTGTCTGTAATGTCAAGGTCCGCGGACAGCGCCACCCAAGCCCCGTGCCGCAAGTAAACCCAGCCTCAGACCCGATCCAAGATGGGAAATCGGACAGGAGAGACCGTCGCCTAGGCCCTATTTGACATTTCCGTGATGCCGAACTTCGGCATCTGCTGAATCTCGGCGCCTGCGATGTCTGAATAAGTGTTTTGTTATTAGCAATTTGGCATTGGTTTGCCATGTGCATTCAATGGGTTCATGAGCTCGGGCACATGACGCTGCGGATCGAGCAGAACTCGCGGCGAGGAAGAGCAGTTCTGAAACTGATCGGAGATATTCATTCAGAGGACCTCGAGGACTTCAAGGCGCAGACCCTCGCGGCAGGCTCTGACATGGCGTTCGATCTGGATGAATTGACACTCGTGGATGTGGGGGTAGTGCGCTATTTCGGTGAGTGCGAACAGCGCGGAGTCGAATTGCTGAATTGCCCAGGGTACATCCGAGAGTGGATTAAACGCGAAAGAGACCGGGGATAGAAAAATTCATAGATAAAAATTCATAGATGATGAGGGAACCCGTGGCAACTACTTTGAATCGAGCTAGTGCAGTCAATGTTTGCGTGGATTTGCCGGAAGTTGCAGCCAAGATCGCAGAGACAGAAACCGCCGGGTATGAGGAGCTACTCGAAGCGGCTCGGAGCGGGGAAGCGAGCGCGTTTGAAAAGCTTTGCGCGCCGACCAAAGCGAGGATGTACCAGACGCTGCACCGCATTACCAAAAACCATGAAGACGCAGAGGATGCACTTCAGGAATCGTTCCTGAGTGCGTATCTGAACCTTCACCGCTTCGATGGGAGGTCGAGCTTCTCGACATGGCTCACGCGGATCGGCATCAACGCCGCGCTGATGACGTTGCGGAAGAAGAGGACGCATCGTGAGATGCCGATCGATGGCCCCGGAGATGATGGGGAGCGGACAGCCTATTTGGAGGCACCCGACCATGCGCCCAACCCGGAGGAGCGGTTTGCGCGACGCGAGCGAGAAGTATTGGTGAGGGAAGCGGTGCAATCGTTGCGGCCGACAATCCGTAAGGCGCTTGAACTCGGGCAGATGCAGGAAAGATCGATGCGAGAGACGGCTGAGATGCTGGGAATCTCGGTTGCGGCGGCAAAGGCGCGGCTATTTCACGCGCGGGCGGCGCTAAAGAAGTCGCGGCAGTTGAAGTCGATACGGAAGAAGTGGTTTCCGGGTCAGACGGGGCGGTTTAACGCGATGGGGAAGATGGGGCGGCCGATCGCGGCGAATTAAAGTCGAAATTGGAAAATGGAAATTGGAAATTCGAAAATGGGAAAAGAAGCCGGTGGCTAAAGGAGGAACAAAATGGCAATTCTGGAGGTGAAGGACGGAACGGAGATTTACTACAAGGACTGGGGGAAAGGGCAGCCGGTAGTGTTCAGCCACGGATGGCCGTTGAGCTCGGATGCCTGGGAAGATCAAATGTTGTTTCTCGCCGACCGGGGTTTTCGTTGCATCGCACATGACCGACGCGGCCACGGCCGATCGAGCCAGCCGTGGGATGGAAATGAAATGGATACCTATGCGGACGATCTGGCGGAACTGGTGGAGTCGCTGGATCTCAAGGACGCCATCCACGTGGGGCACTCGACCGGCGGCGGTGAAGTGGCGCGATACATCGGACGACACGGAACAAAGCGTGTTTCGAAAGCGGTGCTGATCAGCGCGGTGCCGCCATTGATGTTGAAGACGGAAAAAAATCCTGGCGGATTGCCGATCGAAGCATTCGACGAACTGCGCAAGGGCGTGCAGCATGATCGGGCGCAGTTCTTTCAGGATTTGAGCGTGCCGTTTTATGGAGCGAACAAGCCGGGCAACACGGTTTCGGAGGGGTTGCGTCACTCGTTCTGGCTGCAATCGATGTTGTGCGGTGAGAAAGCGGCGTATGACTGCATCAAGGCCTTTTCAGAGACGGACTTTACCGAAGACTTGCAGAAGTTTGACGTGCCGACGCTGATCTTGCATGGTGACGCTGATCAGATCGTGCCGATCGGGGCGGCTGCGATGATGTCGTCGAAACTGGTGAAGGGCGCGATATTGAAGGTGATACCGGGAGCGCCGCACGGAATGCTTTCGACGTTGAAGGATCAGATGAACGAGGAGTTGCTGGCGTTTTTTCAGAGAGCGGGGGCGGCGGCGGCATAGAGGATCCACGATCGGTCGTTGAAAGTCGAAGGCGCAAATCGCTCGTGAAGGGTTTGACAGGAAGTGTTTCGCGAGCGTTTGGGGGGTTGCGTGTGGCGGAAAGGCGGCGCTGAAGCGCCGGACTACCAAGGGGGGATTACTTTGCTGGGAGCATTTACAGCGTTTCATGTGTTGTTAAGTTTGGTGGGGATTGGGACGGGATTCATTGTGATTTTTGGGTTGATTGCGGGGAGATGGCTGAATCTTTGGGTGCAGGTGTTTTTGTGGACGACGATTTTGACGAGCGTGACGGGATTTTTGTTCCCGTTTAAAGGAATTACGCCGGGCATCATTCTTGGGATCATGTCGCTGCTAGCATTGGCGCTTTCGGTTTATGCGCTGCGCGGTAAGAAGTTGGCGGGCGGATGGCGATCGGCTTTCGTGATTACGGCGGTGATCGCGGAATGGTTGAATTTTTTCGTGCTGATCGCACAATTGTTCGAGAAGGTGCCGGCGCTGCACGTGCTCGCTCCGACGAACACCGAAGGACCGTTCAAGGCGGCGCAGCTTGGAGCTCTGATCCTGTTTGTAGTGCTGGGTTTTCTAGCGACGAAGAACTTCCGTCACACACAATTGCAGCCCGCGTAACCACGAATCGCGAAGGGCCTACCTCGATAGCGCGCTTCGATGGCCGCTGAAAGAAGGTAACCGCGCTGGCAAACTTTGCATCCATAAGTTCGTCGTGGGGGATGTTCTTTTACACCGAAGAGAGTAAAGTATCGCTCCTGCACGAAAGAGCGACGGTGTTGAAGCCGATTCGCTTCTGTACGCGACGAACCAACGCCGCGACGATTCAAGGCAAGGATGCGCAACTATGATTTTTCCGATCGAGATTTTGCAACGATTGCGGACGAGTGTTTTTGATGGAAGGCGCGAAGCGACGCATTCGAAGCGTTCGCTGATCGAAGGAGTTGGTCTGGCCGCAGTCGTGAGCGCGTGTGTAGCGACCGGCGCGATGTTGGCTGGATGCGAAGCGCAGAAAGCCGCCCCAGCGCCACCGCCGCCCGAGGTGGTCGTGACGCCGGTGGTGCAGAAAGACGTGCCGATCTACAACGAGTGGGTGGCAACGCTGGATGGATTCGATAACGCACAAATTCAGCCCCAGGTCACCGGATACATCATCGCGCAAACGTATCGCGAAGGATCTCCAGTTAAAAAGGGTCAGGTGCTGTTTGAGATCGACCCGCGGCCTTTCCAAGCCGTGCTGGATCAGGCGAAAGCGCAGCTCGCGCAGGCGCAAGCCCAACTCGGTAAAACAAAATTGGACGTGGATCGCGATACACCGTTGGCAAAAGAGCGGGCGATTGCGCAGAGCCAGCTCGACAACGATATCCAGGCGAATCTTGCTGCGGTAGCGGCAGTGAAGTCGGGCGAAGCGCAGGTGGAATCGGCGCAACTGAACCTGGATTTTTGCCATGTGACTTCGTTGTTGGATGGAATCGCGGGAATCGCGAACGTACAGATCGGGAATCTGGTGAATCCGACGGCTGTGCTGACGTCGGTATCGCGGGTGGAACCGATCAAAGCGTACTTTCCGATCAGCGAACAGACGTACATGAAATTTGCGAAGAGGATCAACTCGCGGAGCAACTATCGAGACGACGTCGAGGGGCCGAAGGATGCGCCACCGCTGCAGTTGATTCTGGCGGACGGCACGGTGTATCCGCATCAGGGAAAGATTCTGTACACCGACCGGCAGGTGGACATCACGACGGGAAGCATTCGCATCGCGTCGTCGTTTCCAAACCCTGAAAATATCTTGAGGCCGGGGCAGTTTGGGCGCATACGCGCGGCAACGGAGCAGGTGAAAGATGCGCTGTTGGTGCCGCAACGCGCCGTGAATGAGCTGCAAGGTACTTATCAAGTTGCGGTGGTCGGCGACGGAAACAAGGTAAACATCCGATCGGTGAAGGTCGGCGAGCGCGTCGGCGAGCAATGGATCGTGCAGGAGGGTGTGAAACCCGGCGAAATGGTGATTGTCGAAGGATTGCAGAAAGTGCGAGACGGCTCGGTGGTGAAGCCGAAAGAGCAAGCTCCGGGTTCGGGCGCGAGCGGGATTACGGCAAAGGGCGCCTGATCATGTCTAAATTTTTCATCAACCGGCCAATCGTGGCGATGGTGATTGCGATCCTGATGGTGATCGTGGGAGCGGTGACGATCACGTCGCTGCCAGTCGCGTTATTTCCAAACATCGTCCCACCGGAAGTGCAAGTTCAGGCGACGTATGTCGGCGCGGATGCGCAGACGATCGAGCAAGCGGTGGCCACGCCGATCGAGCAACAGATGAGCGGCGTGGACAACATGAACTACATGTACTCGCTGAACTCGACGGCGGACGGCGGGATGCGACTGATCGTCGATTACGACGTGAAGACCGATCCGAACACCGATTTGATCTTGACGCAAATGCGGCAGACGCAAGCGCAGTCGCAGCTGCCGGCGGATGTGAATAATTTCGGGATCACGGTGCAGAAGACGGTGACCGCGCCGTTGATGCTGCTCACGTTGTATTCGCCAAACGGGACGTATGACGCGCAGTTTTTGTCGAACTACGCATACATCAATCTATCGGACCAGCTCACTCGGTTGTACGGGATCGGCAGCGTGCAGATCTTCGGGGCCGGTCAGTATGCCATGCGACTTTGGGTGAAGCCGGACCAACTGGCGAAGCTGGCAATTACGGTACCGGAAATTGTACAGGCGATTCAGTCGCAGAACACCGTGAACCCCGCGGGGCAAGTGGGCAGCGAACCGGCGCCGAAAGGGCAGGAGTATACATATTCGGTACGCGCGCAAGGACGGCTGACATCGCCGGAAGAATTTGGCGAGATCGTGGTGCGTGGAGCCACGAGCGGCGCGACGGTGCGATTGAAAGACGTGGCACGCATCGAACTTGGCGCTCAGACGTATAGCGTGTTGGGGCGATTGAACGGGAAACCGGGAGCAATCGTCGCGGTGTATCAGTTGCCGGGTTCGAACGCAGTGCAGGCGGCCGCGGGCGTCAAGAAATTGATGCAGGACGTGAAGACGCGATTCCCGCATGACATCGACTATGTGACGTCGCTGGACACAACTCTGGCAGTGACGGAAGGCGTGAAGGAAATTGTCGAGACGCTGGTGATCGCGATCGTGTTGGTCATCATTGTTGTGTACATCTTCTTGCAAGGATGGCGCGCGACGCTGATTCCGTTGCTGGCGGTGCCGGTGTCGTTGGTCGGCACGTTCATCATGTTTCCGGTGTTCGGATTTTCTGTGAATACGCTGTCGCTGTTTGGATTGGTGCTGGCGATCGGGTTGGTTGTGGACGATGCCATCGTCGTAGTGGAAGCCGTCGAGCGGCATATTGAAGACGGGATGACGCCGAAAGAAGCGTCGCTCAAAGCGATGGAGGAAATTTCGGGGCCGGTGATCGGCATCGCGCTGGTGTTGTCGGCGGTGTTTGTGCCGACGGCGTTTATTCCTGGAATTACCGGGAGGTTGTATCAGCAGTTCGCGGTGACAATTGCGATTTCGGTGATTTTGTCGGCGTTCAACGCGTTGTCGTTGAGCCCGGCGCTGTCGGCGCTTTTACTGAAGCCGAAAGAAGAGAGCGGCGGACTACTGAAGAGATTTTTCGGGTGGTTCAACCGGGCATTTACGAGCGTGACGAATGGGTATGTGCGAATTTGCGCAGGGCTGATTCGCAAGAGCGTGGTGGCGCTGATTTTGATCGTGGTCTTTGCGGCGGGCGCGGGATTTTTTGCGAGCAAGATTCCGTCGAGCTTTTTGCCGGACGAGGATCAAGGGTATTTGTATATCAATTTGCAGTTACCGAATGCGGCTTCGCTGCAACGGACGAATGAGGTCGCGCGGAAGATCGAGGATGTGCTGGCGAAGACGCCGGGCGTGCAGTACACGACGAGCGTGGTTGGATTCAGTTTGTTGAGCTTTGTGCGGACGAGCTACAACGGATTTTTCTTTGTGACGCTGAAGCCCTGGGATCAGCGCAGGTCGCGCGATGTGCAGTTGCAGGAGATCAAGCAGCGAATTAACCGGTCGCTGTCGCAAATACCGGAAGGGATTGCGTTTTCGTTTTCGCCTCCGTCGATTCCGGGTGTCGGGACGTCGGGAGGATTTACCTTCGCGCTGGAGGATCGCGCGGGCAACGACGTGAGTTTTCTCGCGAACAATCTGCAGACGTTCATGAACGCGGCGCGGAAACGGCCGGAGATCGCGAACCTGAACACGACATTCTTGCCGAGCGTGCCGCAGCAGTTTGTGGATGTCGATCGCGACAAGGTGTTGAAGCAGCAAGTCGCGGTGAACGACGTGTATAAGACGCTGCAGGCGTTCATGGGCGGATTGTTCATTAATTATTTCAACCGGTTCGGGCGGCAGTGGCAGGTGTACATCGAGGCCGAGGGAGATTACCGGACGCGCGCGGAGAACGTCGGGCAATTTTATGTGCGCAGTAGTTCGGGAGCGATGGTGCCGCTGGCGGCGCTAACGCGATTCGAGCCGAGACCGGGGCCGGAATTTACGATGCGCTACAACGAGTATCGCGCGGCGCAGATTAACGGCGCGGCGGCGCCGGGGTACAGCGCGGATCAGGCAACGGCTGCGCTCGAGGAAGTGTTCGCGCAAACGATGCCGCGCGAAATGGGCTTCGATTACATGGGCATGTCGTTCCAAGAGAAGAAGGCGCAGCAGGGCGTGCCGGCGTGGGTGGTGTTCGCGTTTTCGTTGCTGTTCGTGTTTTTGATTTTGGCGGCGTTGTATGAGAGCTGGTCACTGCCGTTCAGCGTGCTGTTGAGCACACCGGTCGCGGTGTTCGGTGCATTTTTCATGTTGTGGCTGCGGCGAACCATATTGCAGGCGACGGTGCCGGCGTACATGGTGCAGATCGAGGGCGACGTTTATTCGCAGATCGGTTTGGTCATGTTGATTGGACTCGCGGCGAAGAACGCGATTTTGATCGTGGAGTTCGCAAAGGACGAATACGAGAACGGGAAGCCGCTCGTGGATGCGGCGCTGGAAGGCGCGCGACTGAGGTTGCGGCCAATTTTGATGACATCGTTCGCATTTATTTTAGGCACGGTGCCGCTCTACACCGCGAGTGGTGCGGGTTCGGTGGCGCGGCAGATCATGGGCACAACGGTGATCGGCGGGATGCTGGCGGCGAGTTTGCTCGGCGTGTTTTTCATTCCGGTTGTGTTTTACGTGGTGGAGAGGTTGTCGGGAGCGGTGCAGCGGACGCAGCCAGTGCTTAGGTCGCCCGATTCGTCGCCGGCACCGGGGGATTGAGATGAGGATGCGCGCTCTCGTTTCTATCCGAGCGGTTTTTGCGCTGGCGGCGGTGTGTGTGATCGGTGCGGGATGCACCGTCGGACCGAACTATAAGAAGCCGGTGACGAGCGTGCCGCCGAGCTTTCGCGGACTCACGGATGAGGAAGTTGCGGCGAACAACGCGGCGTCGCAGGGCGATGAGAAATGGTGGGAAGTCTATCAGGATCAGGAGCTGCAAAGCTTGATTCGCACGGCGGTGAAGCAGAACTACGACGTGCGCATCGCGGGTGCGCGGATTTTGGCAGCGGAAGCGGAGTTGGGTGTCACGCGGGCGAATCAGTATCCGAATGTCTCGGCGGGAGCGAGCTTGGTCGATCAGCGGCAGGCGCGGACGCCGGTAACGCCGCCGTTGGAGGTAGGAGCCGGAGCGCTGAGCGTTTCGGCGGGATGGGAGCTTGATTTCTGGGGAAAGTTCCGTCGCGCGACCGAAGCGGCGCGAGCGAATCTCGTCGCGACGGAGTGGTCGCAGCGGGAAGTGCTCTCGACGCTGGTAGCGAGCGTAGCGAGCGCCTATTTTCAGTTGCGCGCGCTCGATCTGTCGCTGGAGATTTCGAAACGGACGCTCAGCTCGCGCCAAGAGTCGTTGCGCTTGACGCAGGTTCTTGCTAACGGCGGATCGACGTCGATGCTCGACGTCCGGCAGGCGGAGCAATTGGTGTTCACGGCAGCGGCGGAAATTCCGGCGCTCGAGCAACAGATCGAACAGCAGGAAAATTTGATCAGCATCCTGCTGGGCCAGAATCCTGGATCGATCAAGCGCGGACTGAGGCTGACCGAGCAGGTGCGCTCGCCAGAGGTGCCTGCCGGGCTGACATCGGCGCTGCTGGAGCGGCGGCCGGACATTCAAGCGGCGGAGCAGCAATTGATCGCGGCGAATGCGGAGATTGGCGTCGCGCGAGCCGCATATTTTCCACAGATTTCGTTGAGTGGTCTCGCCGGATTTCAGAGCGATGCATTGACGCACCTGTTCAGCGGGCCCGCGGGCACGTGGACTTATGGCGGATCGCTGGCGCAGCCCATTTTTACGGCCGGGCGGATTCGTTCGAACGTGAAGTTTGCCGAGGCACAGCAGCAGGCTTCGCTGCTGACGTATCAGCAGACGATCCAAGGCGCGTTTCGAAGCGTATCGGATGCCCTCATCGCGCGGCGCAAGTCGCAGGAGTTTCGGGCGCAGCAGGAGTCCTTGTTTGCGTCGGCGCAAGATGCGGCGCGGCTGTCGCATATGCGATATAACGGCGGCGTGACGGGCTATCTGGAAGTCCTGACGAACGAGACGAACGCGTTTTCGGCGGAGTTAGAGTTGGTGCAGGCGCAGTTGAATGAGTATTTGGCGTCAGTGCAGTTGTATGAGGCACTTGGTGGTGGGTGGCAGCAGCAGTAAGCGTGCTTTGCTCGCTCGATCCTGTTCCAGCGACCTAACGATCGCAAGAGTTATCAGACAAAATCAAAAGGCGAGCCCGACAATCTCGGGCTCGCCCCGCTTTGCGCTTTCTCGTCGCAGTGAGCTTACTTCGCCATCGCGATGAGAATCTCTTGCGTACCGGTGTGAGCCTTTGCGAGGAGCTTGTCGCTCTCCGTGGCCTTCGGCATATGGTAGAGGATGTTCAAACCGACCTGAGCGAGATCCAATTCACGAACGCAGAGGTTGTCGCCGCGCCATTCGAGAATCAGCTTGCTCTGTTCGCCGATGTTGGTTTGAGAGGTTACCAGCGGCAATTGGAAAACGGTGCCGGCTGGACCGGTGACCAGAATGGGCTTGCTGCGCGTCGTCGATCCGACAGTGAAGGTGTAGTCGCCAGCGGGCATCGTGGCGTTTTGCCAACGGACATCCTGAGCGAGCGTGAACGAGCCCTTGTAGATCGTTTGCGCCTGTGAGGCGCTCGCGCCAAATCCGATGCTTAGCAAACCGGCGGCAACCAAAGTCAGAATTCGATTTCGTAGTTTCATTTTAAGTCTCCTTTCGTTCTCGCGTTGAAGCGACTTTCGTGATCGCTTTGCGTTTTGTTGACGCGCATGAAAAGAGCAAGCAGCGTGCCGAATGGGTCCTCCGTCGCGTTTGCTGATTTGGAAGGAGATGCAGCGCCGGCGAAAATTTCGGATGGTTTTGCGCCTATTCGCAACTATCCGATCGAAATTTGGGCTATCCGAACGGATAGCCTTGTGACTTTGGCAGGCGGAGCGGGGCCGCGTTTATAGCGTTTCACCTTTGGTTTCGCGTGCGGCGAGTAAGCCGACCAGGGTGACCAGCGATGCGAGCGACAAATAGTAACCGACGTAGTTAAGGCCGTAGTTCTTGGCCAGCCATGTTGCGATGTACGGAGCCAACGATGCTCCAAATATTCCCGCAAGATTGAACGTGAGTGAGCTGCCTGTGTAGCGCACGCTCGTCGGGAAAAATTCCGACAGCACCGTGCCGAGCGGGCCATAGGTGAAGCCCATCAGAGACAATCCAACGATGAGCGCGAGTAGCGCACCGCGCATTCCGGACTGTAAGAGCGGCGCCATCACAAAGCCATACACGGCGATGGCGACCGTAACCCAGATCAACGTGCGACGACGTCCGCGCTCGGCCAGTTTTGCGCTCAGAGGAATCGTGATCGCAAAGAAGAACATCGCCGCGAGTTGCATCACCAGAAATGCGTCGCGGCTGTAGTGGAGCGCGGTCGTGCCCCAGGAGAGCGCGAAGACGGTCATCAAGTAAAACAACACGAAGGTCGCGATCGACGACAATGTGCCGACGACAAGCATCCTGGGATGCGTGCGGAACACCTCGAACATCGGCACGCGCACCGTCTCGCGTTCCTTCGCTGCCGCACGAAACACGGGTGTCTCCGTGATCGTCAGCCGTACGTAAAGCCCGATGAGCACAAGCGCCGCACTGGCGAGGAAGGGAATTCGCCAGCCGTAAACGAAAAAGCTTTGATTCGATAGAAATTTCGACAAGCAGAGAAAAATCCCGCCAGACAAAAGAAATCCAATCGGCGCACCGAGTTGCGGAAACATCCCGTACCACGCGCGGCGATTCGGCGGAGCATTTTCGATCGCAAGGAGCACGGCACCGCCCCATTCGCCGCCGAGCCCCAATCCCTGCCCCAGCCGACACAACGCCAAGAGCACTGGCGCGACAACGCCGACGCTTGCATATGTGGGAAGGGCGCCGATCGCGATGGTTGAAATACCCATCGTAAGAAGCGCCGCGACCAGCGTCGCTTTTCTGCCGATGCGATCGCCGAAATGACCGAACAGCGCCGAGCCAAAGGGCCGCGCGAAAAACGCAATCGCAAAAGTTGCCAGCGACGCGAGCGTCGCCGACATCGGATCTTCCTTGGGAAAGAAAAGCCGTGGAAAAACGAGAACGGCCGCTGTGGCATAGATATAAAAATCGAAAAACTCGATGGTGGTGCCAATTAGGCTGGCGAATAAAACCTGCCCAGCCGTGTTTTTGCGCGTGCTGCTTGTCGGCGCTTCGTCGCGAAGGCTAGGGCTGAGTGTCGATGTGTCGCTCAAGCGACATATTGTCAATGGTTTAGCGTCACGTTGCAAATCGCGGCAGAAAGATCGCAACAAGACAACGGCGTCGCCTTCCGATGAGCCTTAGCGTATCGAAGGTTTCAAAAATTTTGCTCGAATTGCCTGGCGGCTATTCCTCTTTACCGGCGGCAGGTCCAACAGCGGTGGCTTGCTTCGTCTTGGGATCGATGCCGATCAGTGCCACTCCGCCCACACCGCTGCGTGTGGTCGTGACCACGTGGCCGCGAGCCCTGAGGTCGGCCTGCACTGCTTCCGGCAAAGTGATTGGAAGGGAAAGGCTGCCAAGATTGGCGCGGTCCTGACCGAAGGAACTGATGAAATGTGTCGTGGAGAATCGCGGAGCCTTGAACGCGTCTTCTGGGCCCATGCCAAACTCAACGTAGTTGAGGATGACCTGGATGGCTGCCTGATCCTGCTGGTCGCCGCCAGCGACCGAAATCGCCATGACGGGATGGTCGTCGTGGAAGAGCAACGTTGGGCTCAGCGTTATGCGCGGCCGCTTGCCGGGCTGGATGACATTCGGAGTTCCTGGGAATGTGTTCAGGCTGCTGAGCCGGCTCCCGTGAATGATGCCGGTGCGTCCGGCAACGCCGGCGGTGCTGGATAGACCGCTGGGAGTCGCAGCGATGACGTTTCCAAATTTATCGGTGACACACATGACCGTAGTTCCCCCATGCCATGGACCTGTGATGGTGGGCGGCTTAGTCGGTTTCATGTTGTAAGGGTCGCCCGGACGCAATTCGAGAGATGCCTTCTTCGGGTCGATCAGTGCGCGCCGCATGTTGGTGTATGGATCGGAGAGCAGCTGTTGCATCGGCACTTTCGTGAAATTCGGATCGCCGTAATACTCATCGCGATCTGCGAGCGCGAGCTTTTCCGCTTCAATCACGGTGTGGATGTAGTCCGCCGAATCGAAGCCCATCTTCTTCAGGTCGAAACCTTCCAACAGACGCAGCGTTTGTAGGAGGTACGGGCCCT
>DATAMU010000272.1:0-9770 GCA_036266605.1 Candidatus Acidiferrum sp.
TTGTTGTCGTACGAGCCGGATTCGAAGGGCGCGGCGACGGCGGACGGAAGCGTCGGTGTGTCGTCGAACATGAATCCGAGCGGGTCGCAGCCGAAGCAGTAATCTACACCTCAAACCCAAATCCAAGGGCGTTCGGCTTGGCCGGGCGCCCTTTTTATTTTGTGGTTGATGCGCGGCGCATAGGTGAGGGATGAGGGGAAGACGGGCACGGCGTGCCGTGCCCCTACCTGTATTCGATCGGCGTGAATGATGTTGCAACAGACGCGAGGGAGGCGGTATCAAAGACGCGTGGAGGCGGATATGGGCACGGCGAGAGTGGGGTTGGATAGTGGGAACGGGATTGAGCGGGCGATGAGCACGCGTGGATTCGACGAGACGGTCGCACACTTTGAACAGTTGCTTGCTGCCAAAGGAATGATGTTGTTCGCCAAGATTGACTTCACGTGCGATGCGAAACGAGCGGGGCTGACGATGCCGCGGATGATGTTGCTGGTGTTCGGAAACCCGAAAGGCGGGACACCGGTGATGGTGGCTGCGCCAAGTGCAGCGCTGGATTTGCCGTTGAAGGTGCTGGTTTCCGAGGAAGCTGACGGAAAAGTTTGGCTGAGTTTTAATTCGCCAGAGTATCTGGCGCAACGGCATGGAATACCCGCGGGCCTGGTGGCGAACATTGCGGGGATTCGAGGGTTGGTGAACGCGGCGGCCAACTAGATAGGACCGCGGCGAGGCCTGCGGCGATATTCAAACCGTCGACGTTGTTGCATCAGCCGAGCCAAGACCCGGTGGCCGGGCGGGGCAAGCCCGCCCGCTACAAAAGGTTTGAAGGGGACGAAGTTGCGTTTCGCCGCTTGACGTTAAACGACGGTTACGCTGCCTGAGGACGCGGCGGCAGCGGAGCGCGCCGCTGGTGCGAGGCCGCCGATCTGGTATCCGACGCCGCGAACGGTTCGAATGAGCGAGCGTTCATAGCCGGAGTCGACTTTCCTACGCAAATAGTTGATGTAGACGTCCACGACGTTGGTCATGGTGGCCGACAATCCCCGCAATCCCGCCTGCAAATGCGTGATCCACTGCCGCGTCTCCGGCAAATGCACCGTCGCGTCCGCCAGCAACCCCGTGAAAAGCTCCATGCTTCCCAGCGGATTGCGAATTTCATGCGCCAGCACCGTCGCGATCTCCGCCAGCGCCAGTGACTTCCGGGCCGTCTCTCGCTCTTCCGCAATGCGTTTCTGCTCTGTTAGATCCCGTACGATCCACACCGTATCGGCTGCCCCGTCCGCGCGCTCCTGCAAACTCGTTCGAAATACGCCCACCGATCGCAGCGCCGACCCGTTCTGGATTGGTATCTCTTGTTCCGTCGCAAATCGCTCAACCGCCGCTCCATCAATCGCCTTCACGAACGCTTTCGGCGGCCGCGTGCCTTCCCCCAGCACCCATTCGACCGGCGTTCCCAACAATCTCCGCGCCTCTGGATTCATGATCTGTAGCGTCCCGCTCGCGTTCACCACCAGCACGCCGCACGGCAAACTCTCCACCACGCGCGTCAAGTAACTCCGCATCCGCGCATTCTCCTCCAAGCTCCGCTCCAGCTCGGAATTCGTCCGCTGCAACTCCCCGTGCAACCGCGACACTTCCGCCTGCAATTGCGTATACGACTTCTCCAGCGATCCCGCCGCCTGCGTAAACGTCACGAACGCCCGCGCTAAATTTTCCTGGGCGACAACCGGAGTTTCCGCTCTCTGCGCACCCGCCGGCGGCACAGACAAAGGTGGAATCGACGGCGCCGCAACACCGCGAGTTCGGCGGCGGTCGTTGGATAGGTTGGTCACGCCAGACATGGCTGCACGATCCCTGCCAGCTACGACGAGCGCAGCTAAGATTTCCCTTAGTTGCTGTCGTGGCCGCTAAACGGCTGAAAATGCTCGACGCCTAACTCCAAATCGTTGCCGGCCAAAATAAATGCCCGCTCGATCGCATGCTGCAACTCGCGTACATTCCCCGGCCACGGAGCCTTCTCCAAATGCGCCAGCGCCCCCGCCGACAAATGCTTCTCCGGCATCGCGTCATCCGCGCACAATTTCTCCAGAAAGCGCTCCGCCAGGGGACGCACATCCTCCAGACGATCCCGCAGCGGCGGCATCAACACCGGAAAAATCGCCAGCCGATAATACAAATCCAATCGAAATTGCCGCGCGCGCGTCAGCTCCAGCAAATTCACGTTCGTCGCGCAAACCACCCGCACGTCCACGCGGTACACATCCGAACTCCCCAGCCGCTGCACTTCCCCACTCTGCAAAAACCTCAAAAGCTTCGCCTGCATGCTCAGCGGCAGCTCACCCACTTCATCCAAAAACAACGTTCCGCCCTGCGCCACGTGAATCCGTCCCAGCCGCGATTGCACGGCTCCCGTAAAAGCGCCCCGCGCATGTCCAAACAACTCCGCCTCCAACAACGACTCCGGTATCGCCGCACAATTCACCACGACAAACGGGTGCTTCGCCCTCTTGCTCAACGAGTGCACCGCACACGCCACCAGCTCTTTTCCCGTTCCCGTTTCCCCCGTCACCAGCACCGTCGTGTCCCGGCTCGCCACCATCTGCACCAGTCGGTACACCTGTTCCATCGCCCGGCTCGACCCGATCATTCCCGGCAGCGGCTCCACTTCCCGCACCGGCTCGCCTCGCTCCTGGGCGTCCAGTGGCCTCGTGCTCGCTTCGAACTCCGTAGCTTCCGAGACAACCTCTTCACCCGCCGCAACCTCCTCTGCCGCTTCATTCTCTTCACCCGTCGCTGCGCAGGCTCCCTCGGCAATTGCTTCGTCCTTCGCCATCGCCCCCGGATCCAGTAACTCCACTCGCATCTCGGGATATTGATTCCGTATCTGCTCCGCAACTTCCTGCGCATCCAAATCCGGCAAATTACGGTCCAGCAAGACGCCGTCGCAGGGCCACTTCAACAACTTTGCCAGCGCATGCGCCCCGCCCACCGCTTCTTCACTCATCGCGTCCGCATATACCGGATTCCGCTTCACGCGATCGCGAAACAGCGGATCGGCACTGGCGACCAAAATCCTGCTCCGCGTTCGCATCACGCCCGGTGTCGCCGTGGCCGCCATCGTCCTTACCTCGCAGTCCAAAATTTACTTCGTGCCTCAGAGCGTTCTCATGTCAAACGCTCGCGGCGCAGCGAGGAAAATTCTGCCCCCGCGGTGGAACATGCGGGTGTCACACCCCTGCGATTTCATCGCCAAAGTTTTTCCGAAAGGAATTGTTACAAGGACTGGGTTTGCACAAATCCGCGCATGCGCAGACCGAACCGTCTCGGAACGCAGTCCCATAGAGGAACGGAAAACGCTCGGCAACCTCTGCCGTATCGCGTCCACGCCGATGTTTCTCAGATGCGATCGCGCTCAACTGCTGCGCACGCGTCCACCACTCGCATCCTCAATCGGCCACGCGCACACAAACTTGAGCGATTTTTTCTTAACTCTTGCAAATGACACTCAACTCTTAGAATTTCTCCACGATTCGCGCGCAAAATCGCGTGGCATGGCCTCTGTGCCTTTCGCAGAAGACCCGGACCTCTCTGGACGCCCGGAAAAAATCATCCGCCTTCACGTAATGCTCTTGCGCCACTCACATCGCCAAGAATTGACTTCAACTCCAATCCGAGTATCTTTAAAATACATTCCCGAATCGCTCGCCCTCAAAACTGGAGGAAGTGAATGAAACTGCATCGGAACCTGTCCCTCTCATTGCCGCTGCTTGCCCTGGCAGCCACGCTTTCTTTCGGCTGCAATAAATCCGCGAATCAGCCGGCTACTTCCGCAACTCCGGACGCGTCGTCTTCCGCGCCCGCAGGATCAGCGCCAGCCGGAGCATCCGGCGCCGCGGCCGCTCCCGATTCTTCCGCAGCGATGAAGCAGGCTGCCCCCACGCCACCTAAGCCTTTGATCGTTCCCTCAGGAACCGTAGTTTCCGTCACGTTGGATCAAGCCGTCGGCTCCAAGATCAGCACTCCGGGTTCGGCTTTCGCTGCGACTGTCGCCGCACCAATCTCTATCGACGGACGCCTTGCGATCCCCAAGGGAGCTCACGCTTCCGGTGTCGTGAAAGACGCAAAGCCCGCAGGACGCTTCAAGGGCGGCGCCGTTCTCTCGCTCACCCTGACCAACGTCTCGGTCAAGAACGAAACCTATGAAATCGCAACCACCGCGCCATCCGAAACCAGCACCGGCAAGGGCAAGCGCACCGCCGCGCTCGCAGGCGGTGGCGCTGGTGGCGGCGCCCTCATCGGTGGCCTCGCTGGCGGCGGCAAGGGCGCACTGATCGGCGGCCTGGTGGGCGCAGCCGCGGGCACCGGCGGCGCAGCCTTCACCGGCAACCGCGACATCACCATCAACGCCGAAACCCTGCTCAACTTCAAACTCGTCCAGCCACTCGAAATCAAGAATCGTTAACCTCGTCACGCCGAACAAAAGTCTTTCGTAGCATTGAAATAGAAAAGGGCACGGCTAACCGCCGTGCCCTTTGTCGTTTCGCATCACTCAATCCGCCCGAGACCTGCCAATCTCGCAGCTAACCCAGTTCATATTCAATTTTCGATCAGAAGCACCAGGTGGGACCTACGAGTTTCGAGTTTCTTCCCGCTTTCGACTTTCAACTGTCGACTGTCAACCCTCTTATCCCTTGCTGTCCGCCCTCACCAACCTCGACGTCACCGTCTTCGTAAACACCCTGCAAAACTCATTATCCTCATCCGAAGTTTTCCCCTTTGGCATCTCTGTCATCGTCACGCTCTTCGTCTTGAAATTAATTGTCAATTTCCCGGTCACGCAGTCGCGCGCCGAAGTCTGCGCCACCAATCCCGCCGCATCCCACTTCGTGATCGTGTAGTGAATCGGATTCACATCCAGCCGCGTGAACAAATTCCCATAATTTCCCGGTGGCAACTTTCCTTCGACCACCGCGCATAACGATATCTTCTTGTCGCACTCAATCTCGACCTGCGCCGATGCATCTCCCGGCTTCACATTCGCCGAGTCGCTCTTCCACCGTCCGGATGCAGCCACATAACTGCCCCTCGTAATCTTCACCTGTTGTGCGCACACACTTCCAGCCACCGCAAACAGCAGCGCGATCAAGGTGACCGTCTGTTTCATTCCACCCAACTCCGTCAATGCATCTCACTCTAAAGAGCCGCTTCTCTCGCGTAAACTGCCCAAATGCCCGATGTGCCGTAGCCCCAAAGGCCACCATACATCTCATCGAATCATCGGGTGTACGGGCGCAGCACCGCTGCGCCCCAAGTCCGCGAGATCACAACCACACCCGCGTTGCGCCTTTTCTTCCTCTTCCCTTTCGACTTTCAACTGTCGACTGTGAACCTCTTCTCTTCATTTTCTTCGGCCTCTGCGCTCATCTCTTCAATCTCACCGCCGAATTTTGCTCAAACGAACCCACCGTCCTCCACCCATTCTCTGTCTTCTCTAATCTCTGTGAAACTTCGTACCCACACCCGCGCACCGGGCACACCCAAAATCTCACCTTCCGCCCCACCGCGTAATCCCCTATATAAAGTTGATGAAAATCAGCCCGTTCGCACAGACAAATCGCTTCCTGCCCGTACAACTCTTTCCGCTTTGCGAGGTCGCCCTCTTCGCCCGCCCGGAAGTACCCCTTCTCCATCGAATACGCCATCGGACATCCCGGCCAGTTGCACCGATACACATTCACACCCGACCGAAACGTCATCCGCAAATGGTCTACGGGACAATGAATCGTCGTCGGCGCATAAAACAAACTCTTCCGCGGCAACATGGACAACCCCAACCCCGATTATAGTTCCACGAAAACCCCGCCACCGCCCCGCCTCACTCCAACCTGCCCATCTCGTCAACCGCATCTCGCATCAATAATTTATCTGCGGCTCTTGGGTGCCGCACCCTTAGTTCTTAAAGGGTGCGGCTTTAGACTTCACATCACCGAGGTCATTACGCAAAGCTCATACACAGGCGCAACACCCCTTTACCCTGAGCTTCGAAGCGTGCGCCCCAGCTTGCCCGGTCGTACAATTCTCCCGAGCATTGTTTTTTCTCGGCCGCTTTCAACCTTCAACTGTCGACTGTCAACTCTCTTCACACCCCCCCCGCCGCCGCATACCTCACCCCACTCGCCACCAGCTCCTCAATCTCCCCCACCGTCCGAATCCCCCCGCGCGCTCCCACGGACATACAATTCAACGCCGCCGCCGCGCATGCAAAATCCAACTGCCTCTGCATCCCCCACCCCTGCATCAACCCATAAATAAATCCCGCGTGAAAAATATCCCCCGCTCCAATCGAATCCACCACATTCACGCGATACGCCGCCGCATACCAAAATCTTTCCCCATCCCAAGCCAGCACGCCTTCATCACCCAACGTCGCTGCCGCCAACTTAAATCCATACGCCTTCCAAACTTCCGGCAACGACTTCCGCAAATCCTTCTTTCCCGTCAACCTCCCCGGAATATCCCGGCTCGCAACAAAATAGTCCAGTCGCGGCAACAAATCCTCCACTCCCGGATAAAGCTCATCCAGATCCGCCACCACCGGCACTCCCGCCTCCCGCGCCCAACCCGCCGCCGTCGCCGCCGCCGCCGTATCATGCCCATCGACATGCAACACGCGCGCATCCGTCACCCACTCGCGCCGCAATTCCGCCGGCTCCAATTTCAGCCGCTCATCCCGCTTCCACAAAACCGTCCGCTCGCCCTTGTCATCCACCAAAATAAACGCCTGCTGGCTCGCAGTCCCCGCAGCCTCAACTAAATGCGTCTCGACTCCCAACCGCGCAAACTCCTCCCGGTGCAGCCGCCCCGCCGCGTCATCCCCAATCTTCCCCGCATACCGCGTCTTCAATCCCCACATCGCGCACGCCGCCACCGCCGACGCCACCTGTCCCCCAGGCAGCACATTCGCCGACCGAAACGCCACCTTCGATCCCCGTTCCGGATACTCCGGCACCGGAATAATCGTGTCCGTAGCGTTCAACCCGACCCCAACCAAATCCACTCCCGCCTCCATCTTCACCCCACCTAATTCTTCCCGCGAACCACGATTCCTTCTCTGTGTCCTCTGCGAACTCTGTGGTGAACTCTCTTCTGTCTGCTCTGCTCTGCTCTGCTCTGCTCTGCTCTGCTCTGCTCTGCCTTAACTCCAGCACCTCAGCGTTTAGTCTTTCTTTTTCTTATCTCTTCCCTTTCAACTTTAAACTGTCGACTGTCAACCTCTTACTCTTCTCTCTTCTACCGAAACCCCGTCGTCTTTCCAATCACGACGCCGCACACGACAAGCATCGCAACACTCACCACCGTCAACGCCCCCGCCGCCACCCAACTAAAATCCATCCGCGGCACTCCCGCCATCGACGCAAAATAAACAAACACTCCCGTCGCCGCCGCCACCAAAACCCAATCCAAAATCCCTCGCCGTGCCGCGACTTCCCCTTCCGCCGATCGCCCATCCATCCGCGCCTCAACAAACACCTGCTCCAAGTCATACCTCTCACATTCCCGTCGCGCCGCATCCTTCCACTTCACCTGCTCCGCCCCCGTCGCCGACGAAAACGCAATCGCCCCCACTCCTAACATCATCAACAACGACCCACCCACAACTTGCCCGTACACCGACGCGCTCCGCCCATGCAATTCCCCAAACACAAACACGCCCCACAACAATCCCCAAATCTGATTCGAATTCGACAACGGAATCCCGCGGCTGATCCCCACATACTTCGCCGCATACTGCTGAAACAAATCCCCAATCACCCAAACAAATCCGCCCAGCATCAACCAAAACAAAACCTGCTTTGCATCCGCCAGCTGCCGCCACAATCCCGCCGTCCCCATAAACGAAATCGCCAGCGTCCCCATCATCCCCACTTCGCCGAACGTAAAAAACGTCACGAACGACAGCGGATTCATCCCCGTCAAATACGCCTTCCGATACGGGATGTACATCGTCCCCCACAAAATCCCCGCACCCAGCGCCGCCGCAATTCCACGCGACGCGTGAGCCGCGGGCCCCGCCGCCGTAGCTGACGAAGCCACCGCCAGCAACCACGCCCCAAAACACATCACCAAAACTCCGCCCAGCACGCCCGCCCACTTCTTCGCACCCGCATTTCTCAGCTCATTGAAAAAAATAAATCCCCACAAAATCCCCAACAAGCTGTTCGAATTCCACAGCGGAAACGCGATGCTCAGCCCCACATCCCGAATCGCAAATATCGTCAGCGTATTCGCCACCGCCCAAATGCATCCCGCCAAAATCGCCCAGATCAAAAGATGCGGCGTCCGCTTAACATCCGCCCGAATCGACGACGTCCCCAATATCAGCGCAGGCACACTCCACCGCGCCAGAAAAACTCCAATCACCATGATCAACGAAATCACAACGGGTGAAATTCCCACGGTAACCAGCTTCGTCGGCGCCTCCGCCGCCCCCAACCAAGCCCCCGCCGTAAACCCCGACACCAACCCCACCACCTGCAAACTCTTCGCGCGCGATGCGTCAGTCATCGCCAATCGCCCGCGTGATCCGCCAATACCGCGTGGCCCACGCTCCAATCCGTGTAGGGGCGCAGCACTGCTGCGCCCCAACTTCTTCGGGCGTGAAACGCTATCGAGCCCTGCCCAGATCGATCCGCTCGCCGAAAATAAGAGCTGTCATCCCGACCGAAGCGAGCCGACGCCTTTTCTTCGCGTTCGCTCCTGCGAACGCGTCGGCTCGCGCAGTGGAGGGACCCTGGCGTGATCTCAGCCGTCCTAAATTCGATGAGAGGTGCGCTCAACAAACTCGATGACTCCCTCACCGAATCATCTCCAGCAAAACCAACCCCGCCACCAGCACAATCACCGGCACCCAAAACTGCACATCCGTACTCACACAAGCCAACATTCCCCGCTTCTCCGCCACAACCCCTCCCTCAACTCAGCGCAGGAGAATACCACCGCGCCACGCAATCAAGTACCGTTCGCCTCGCGAAATCATCAAATCAAGGTAAGCTAAACTCAGTCGCGCCAATGCCCACCACTGCCCTACCGACTGCGAATCGCCCGTGCCCCCAACACCCGGCGCCCGCTGCCGCCAACCCGTTCCGCGCAGCGTTCTTCTTTCTGATTCTCGTCCTCGCTCTACCGTTCGCATCCCTCGCACAACAGAATCTCGATCTCCCCGCCAAACCCCTCGGCTACGTCAGCGATTTCGCCAACGTCCTCTCCCCGGACGCCAAAGCCAAACTCACCGCCCTCTGCACCGAAGTCGATCAAAAAGCCAAAGCCCAGATCGCTGTTGTCACCGTCCCCACTCTCAACGGCCAATCCGCCTTCGATTACTCCTACGCGCTCGCCACAAAATGGGGCGTCGGCCCCAAGCAAGTCAGCCGCGGCGTTCTCATCCTCTACGCCACCAACGACCACAAATATTGGACCCAAGTCGGCTACGGCCTCGAAGGCATCCTCCCCGACGGCAAAGTCGGCGGCTTCGGTCGCGAAGCCGTCCCCATCTTGCGCCAGGGAAATTACGACGCCGCTCTCCTCCTCGTCACCCGCCGCATCGCCGACGTCATCGCCCAGGACGCTGGCGTCACCCTCACCGGCCCCTCCCCCGTCAAAAATTACCAGCGCGACAATCAATCGTCCTCTGGCCCCGGTCTCATCGTCGGCCTCATCTTCTTATTCTTCTTCATCAGCATCATCGCCCGCATCTTCCGCGGCGGCGGCCCTCG
>DATAMU010000273.1:0-2860 GCA_036266605.1 Candidatus Acidiferrum sp.
CGACCGAGGTTCCGACCGGTGGGCAGACCGCGATGGTCGGCATGGCTGGCGCTCTCTGTGGCATGACCACCATCCGCTGCACGCGTACCACGGCCACAAAACTCGCCGCTCTAATGCTTGGCGAAGAAGCGGTCTCCAATCCCGCCAGCGCGCGCGACGCTCTCGGCGAACTTTGCAACATGGTCGCCGGTAACTTCAAAGCGAAAATCAATGGCCTCGCCGACGCTTGCATGCTCTCCGTCCCCACTGTCATCGCCGGCGAAGACTACTCCATGGACACCGCCGAACCCGCCGAAACCTTCACCATTGCCCTTGTCTACGAAGGCGAGAACATTTGGATCACGCTCGTTACCCATTCCTAATCTCGATTTCCTACCGCTCTCGTAGGGGCGCAGCATGCTGCGCCCCATGTCCCACGCTGTAATCCGCCTCTTCCTCCAACGCAACACGCACTCCGCTATCCTTCGCCGGCGTTTATAAATCCGCCTGCAATCTGTTGCCGTCTCGCGCAAACGAATGCTACGCTATGCCACCGTTGACGTTTGCTACCCAGCCTTCGGTCGGAAGCGCTGTGTCGCGCAGGTTGCAGGTGTGCCAGGTCGGCTTCACCTTCGCCTGATTCTCAAAATATTTCTCATCTCATTTGGTCGGAGGCTGCAATGCGGTCTATGCGGATTCTGTTTGTCCTCTTGTTTGTGTTCGCCGCGAGTGGTGTGGTTCACGCGCAAAACGTGCGAGTCGATTACGACACCAATCTCGATTTCGCCCAGTTCAAGACTTACGCGTGGGAAAAGGGAACTCCCACGAAAAATTCTCTGTGGGACCAGCGCATTCGCGACGGCGTCGACAAGGAAATGGTCGAAAAAGGCTTTCAAAAAGTAGAACTAACCGCAAACCCCGATTTGGTCGTGCTCTATCACGCCGCTCTGGGCGAGCAAACTGAACTGAACACGATGGGCATGGGCTGGGGCGCCCGTTGGGGCGGCGGAGGCAGGACCACCGTCGACAAAATTCCCACCGGCCAAGTCACGATTGACATCGGCGATGCCAGAACGAAAAAATTGGCGTGGATGGGCACCGCACGCGACACCTTGACCAACAATCCTCAAAAAGACGAAAAGAACCTGAACAAAGCACTCGACAAGATGTTTAAAAAATTCCCGCCGCCCAAAGGGAAAAAGTAAAACGCACCTTAGGCATCCTTCTCGCTAACCTCTTGTTGTATTGTGCTTCGTGTCGCGACACTGCTGGTCGCCTGTGCGCGACATACCTTTATTTGTGGCAGGGGCTTGTTTACCCTGAGGTTCGAAGGCGCCGCCCGGCGTAAGCACCGGCATGTGTCTGCCGCTAATTTTTGAAAATCCTTCAGGAGAGCACGCTGTGAAGACTGCCTTGATCCTGTCACTCGCGGGATTCCTTCTGGCCACTCCCGCGCGCCCAAATCCTCACCGGCAAGCCGCACAATCGATAAAGCCTTACACCTCCGCCGATCCTCGAATCGACCCCACCGCCGAACTTCACACCTTCCGCCTCTGGGAGAAGTCAGCCCCAGGCGCCCTTGGCGACGCCGACGAAGACGTCCCCACACTCACCTACTATCCCGCCACGCATCACGACAAACCGACCGCTGCCATCATCGTGGCACCCGGCGGCAGCTACCACCACCTCGCCGCCAACCACGAAGGCCGCCAAATCGCCAATTGGTTTAACGCCATGGGCATCGCCGCGTTCGTCCTGCAATATCGCCTGGGCCCGCGCTACCATCACCCCATCGAGCTCGGTGACGCCCAGCGCGCAGTTCGCCTTGTCCGCAGCCGCGCCAAGGCATTCAACATCGATCCTGCCACGCTCGGCTTCATGGGCTTCTCCGCCGGAGGCCACCTCGCCTCCACGCTCGCCACCCACTTCGACGCCGGAAACGCAGCAGACGCTGACCCCATCAATCACGAAAATTGCCGCCCGGACTTCGTAATCCTCGCCTACCCCGTAATCTCCATGACCGCCGAATACTCCCACCGGGGCTCCGCCGAAAATCTCCTCGGCACTCCGCCCGATCCCGCGCTCGCCAAATCGCTGTCCAACGAACTCAACGTCACCTCCTCCACTCCGCCTACCTTCCTCTTCAGTACCTCCGCCGACACACTCGTCCCTCCCGAAAACACCGTCGCCTTCTATCTCGCTTTGCGCAAAGCAGACGTCCCCGCCGAAATGCACATCTTCGAAAAAGGCCCGCACGGTGTCGGCCTCGACCTCAACGATGTAGCTCTGTCTGAATGGGGAACCCTACTAAGGAATTGGCTGCGTATCCGCGGCGCTCTCTCACCCGCAAACTAAAAAGCGCAGCCGGCGAACCACGACCTCAAACTCGCATTGAACGTGTGCCAATCGGGAGGGCACGACTTCAGTCGTGCCGAATCAGCACCGGATAGAGCGGCTTTAGCCGCTGAGCGAATCTTTCGACTTTCAACTGTCGACTTTCAACTTCTTCCCACTATTCCACCGGCGGAGCCGAAGGCTTCGGCATCTTCGACGCCACATCCTCATCCGCCTTCTGATGCAATTCCTGCACCTTCGCAAACTCCACGCGCGCCTTTTCTTTCTCGCCCATTGACTGATACAGCCGACCCAGCCTGAAATGCGCATCGGGCTGCGTCGGATCCAACTCCACTGCCCGCTTCAGCGCAGTCAGTGCCTCCGTATTCCTCTTCATCTGCATCAGCGCCGCACCCAGATCCACATACGCCACGCGAATGTCCTTCCGCTGCCGCACTACCTTCTCCAAATACACCATCGCTTCTTCCGGTTTGTTTTCCTTCAATGCGATGTCGCCCAGATACGCCAAGGACTGCGCGTGATTCGG
>DATAMU010000274.1:0-2130 GCA_036266605.1 Candidatus Acidiferrum sp.
CTCGTGAATTGCGCCGGCACCACAAAGCGGACGCCAACACTCGATGTCTCCGAAGCCGAGTGGAACAACATCATCGAGATCAATCTCAGCGGCACATTTCGCGCGTGCCAGGTTTTCGGCCGCCACATGATCGAACGCAAATACGGCCGCATCATCAACATCGGCTCCATCTCATCGTTTGTCGCGCTCTTCGAAGTCAGCGCCTATTGCGCCAGCAAAGCCGCGGTCGCGATGCTCACGAAATCTCTCGCGATCGAATGGGCCAAGTATGGCGTCTGTGTCAACGCCATCGCCCCCGGCGTCTACCGCACCGATCTCAACGCAGGTTTGTTGGATGGAACCGCACGCGGCAAAGAATTTCTGATGCGCACGCCGATGGGCCGCTTCGGCCAACTCGAAGAACTCGTCGGCGCCGCGGTCTTCCTCGCTTCCGACGCCGCCAGCTACACCAACGGCCACATCCTCGCCGTAGACGGCGGCCTCCTCGCCTCCGGCCAGAACCAATAGCACCAACCTTCCGTCACCACAAAATATGTAGGGGCGCAGCACGCTGCGCCCCAAGTCCGCACAATGTATTCCGCACTACGCTCTGTTTTTCCTACTCTTCCTCTGTGCCCTCTGCGAACTCTGTGGTGAATCTCTCTTTCTTACGCTTCCACCTCAGCATCCGCCACACCCAGCGCCTCATCAAACGCCGCCACGCCCGCATCAATCTCCTTCTCCGTAATAATCAACGGCGGCGCAATCACAAAATGGCTGACCCAAGCCTGCATATAAACTCCGTTGCTCATCATCTTCGCCGCAACCTTATCCACCACCAACGGCGTCCCCGCCACCTTGTCCGCCATCGTGTTAAACCCCGCCTTCGTCTTTCGGTTCTTCACCAACTCCACCGCCCAAAACATCCCAATCCCCCGCACTTCGCCAATCGACGGATGCTTCTCCTTCAACGCGTGAAGTTTTGGACCGATGTACGCGCCGAGGTCGTTCGCGCGTTGAACGAGATTCAGCCTCTTCATCTCGTCAATCGACGCAATCGCCGGCGCCAGCGTCAACGGATGCGCCTCGTACGTATGCCCGTGCGAAAAAAAGTGATCCTCGAAATAACTCGCCACCTTCTCCGACGTCGCGCACAGCCCCAGCGGAATCGCCGCGTTCGTAATCCCTTTCGCCGTCGTCAAAATATCCGGCACCACGCCCCAGTTATCCACCGCGAACCACTTTCCCGTCCGGCACCACCCCGTCATCACCTCGTCCGCAATCATCAACACGCCATGCTTGTCGCAAATCTCGCGCAGCCTCGGCAAATATTCCTTTGGCGGAATCAACACGCCATTCGTCCCCACCACCGGCTCCAGAATCACCGCCGCCACATCGCTCTCGTTCGCGATCATGTGCTCGATGTATTCCACGCACGCAATCCCGCACCCGGGATACGTGTGAAGAATCGGACACTTATAGCAATTCACCTCCGGCGCAAAAATAACACCCGGAATTTTCCCCGCCGGCTCCATCGCCCAACGCCGCGGATCGCCCGTCGCCGCGATCGACCCCATCGTCGATCCGTGATACGAGCGGTAGCGCGAAATAATCTTCGTCTTCCCCGTGCACATCCGCGCGATCTTGAACGCGGCTTCGTTCGCTTCCGTCCCCGAAGTCGTAAAGAAATATTTCGTCAGCCCTTGCGGCAGCACTTCCACCAACCGCTTCGCCAACTCCGCACGAATCGTCGTCGCCCAACCCGGCCCCACATACGCCAAATCCCGCGCCTGATCCTGAATCGCCTGAATCACCGCCTTATTTTTGTGACCTAGCGTCACGCACATCAGCTGCGCCGAAAAATCCAAATACTTTTTCCCGTCCGCATCCGTGAAGTGGCAATCTTCCGCATCCACAACGTGAACCGGATTCCACCCCTTCTGGCGGCGCCAAGTCCCATACGTATATTTTGTCGTGATCTGCTTCACTTCGGCGGAAGAGAGGTTCGGACTCGGCATGGAAATTTCCTTAGGCTGAGATTGTTCGAGGGCTAACTCTGCATATTTTTAGCAAGCTCGAATGTCGCTAGCCTACTACGATTCTCCCGGTTGCGAAATTCTGTTGTCCGCGCGATACTCGCCGCCGACAATG
>DATAMU010000275.1:0-1946 GCA_036266605.1 Candidatus Acidiferrum sp.
GTGCCGGCGGGGACGTATTCGTTTGAGGCGGCGGTGAAGTAGAGCATGTGTAACCGCCGTCGTTCTGGATCGAAGGTAAAACCTCGGAAAAAAACAGAGCGAAGTGCGGACTACGCCCCGGCAAGTTGGGGCGCAGCGTGCTGCGCCCCTACATGGAACATGGGTGCCGCTTGATGAATGCTTCAGATTACGAGTGGGTGGCTAGGTAGTTGCCGTAGCCGACGACGGCGGTTGAGGCGATTAGCGTGGCGAGGCTGAGCGCGACCATGAATTTTGTGCGCGGGCCGGCGCCGTTCCATTCTTTCAGAGCGATGCCCCAGAGCGTGCTGAAGATGATGATGCTGGCCATGTGGAGCGTCCAGCTAGAGAATTTGTAGCGGCCCATTTGGGTTTCGCCCATCGTGTAGAAGAAAAATTGGAAGTACCACGTGGTTCCTGCCAGGGCGCAGAAGAAATAATTCGAAAGCATGGGGACGGCAAGAGGAAGATCGGGTGCCGAGGCCGACGCAGCGGAGTGTTTGTCTGCGCGGGCCATTTCTTCGGCGGGTGCGTCGGTCGGGTTTTCGATCGCGGGGGACGTATCGGAACCAGCGCGTGGCTGGCGAGAATATGCGGAGAAATATTCGTAGCCGGAGCGATTGCGGATGTTGAGAAAAGCGCACCAGATGAAATTTGTGGTGAAGCCACCGAGAAGGACGACGACAAGAGCGGGGAGTCCTTGCCAGAGAACTGCGGTGCCGTGGCGCACGCTTTCGGCTTTGATGGGGTCGGCGGCCGCGAGGCCATAGGCGAAGCAGGAACTCATCACTCCCGAGAATGTGGCGACGAGCAGTCCCTTTTTGAGATCGAATTCCTTGATCGACGCGCGCTTTTGCTCTTCGGACATTTCGCGCTCTTTCATCGTGCCGGCGGCACCGGCGAATACGATGCCTAACATGCAGATGCCGACGCCGACGAGAATGGTGATGCCGGACCGCGTGCCGAGGACTTCGGTGGCAAACTGGCCGCGGAAGATTGGCGGCATCAGCGTGCCAAACGCGGCGGTGTAGCCGAGTGCGACGGCCATGCCGAGCGACATGCCGAGATAGCGCATCGTGAGGCCGAAGGTGAGGCCGCCGAGTCCCCAGAGCACTCCGAAAATGTAGGCCCATGCGATGCTGGAGCGGGGCGAATCGCGCAACACGCCGAGGAGATCGCTCGTCATCAGCGAGCCGAGGAGCCACGGAGCGATGATCCAACTGAAAATTCCACCGACGAGCCAGTAGGTTTCCCAGGACCAGCGTTTCACTTTGCGGAAGGGAACGTAGAAGCTGCCGGAGGCGAGTCCGCCGAGCCAGTGAAAGATGACGCCCAACAGAGGATTCGCGCCCACGTTAGAGTTGGCCTCTGGCGGCGGGCTGCGGTTGGCTTAGCTGATGAGCCGTTGCTGAAGTCGTTGAGAAATTGGAGTTTTGCACGAGGCGTGACTGTAATTGGGACAGTAGCGCGCGTCAATGACAAAGCGCAAGCCACAATGCGAGTTGGAAATCAGGGCAACGCGTTGAGTCTTCACGTCCTACGTTATACTGGCGACCTGGAGAATGAGCGAAAGTGACCGAAAAATTGCGTTATTTGGAAGATCGATGGGATGAGAGCGTCGCGAGCAAGCTCGATGCGGCGGAATTGTTGCGTTATCGTTCGAATTTGCTGGGCTCCGATCTCCGTATCACCAATTTTGGCGGCGGCAATACGAGTTCGAAGCTCTCTGAGACGGATCCGATCGATCGTTCGAACAAAAGCGTGCTTTGGATCAAGGGCAGCGGCGGCGACATTGGCAGCATTCAACGCAAAGGCTTTGCGACGCTTTACATGGACAAGCTAAATTTGATCACTGGGCGATATCGTGGAGTGCAGTTCGAAGACGAGATGGTGGAGTTTTATCCGATCTGCGCGTTCGGCAACAACGG
>DATAMU010000276.1:0-2383 GCA_036266605.1 Candidatus Acidiferrum sp.
CTGCCGTGGAACTCCAATTCCTCCCGAAATGCATTCGTAATCGGCATGAACGATGGCTTCCGGGCTCTTGACGTCTTCAGGCAGCGCCGCGACCGCTTTGATGTCCAAATGGGTTGCAGGCTTCTTTTGAGCTATCGCCAGCGGAAGGGTTAGCAGTGCTCCACCAATCAGCGCGCGAACGATCAAGATTTTCACGTTTTCTCTCCTGGACGACCAATTCGGCCTTAAACACGATGGCCCGGCAGCCTATCAGGTTCAACCGAGACCGTGAATCCAAATCAGCCTGAACCGGAACTCGACGGAACTGCAATTTCGAAAGACGGCAGGAACCCGCGGCCTCGTTTTGGCCTCTCAGACACCGCTTTGGGCAAAGAAATAACAAAAGTCTTAGCTGACAGGAAACCCGTATACTAGAGTTGACATCGTAGGAATGTAGGGTTAGTAGGCCAACCGGCGCGTTTGGGGTGTATACTACCGGCTGGCGGAGGTGGGACTATGGCATCAATTCTCCGGCAAGCCACGAGATTAGCGGCTCTGACCACATTGGCAGCGAGCGTTGCCTGGGCTCAGAGTCCCCCGCCGACGTCGGATCCCACGAAAGCGCCGCCCCCCTCCGAAGGTACTCAGAAGTCGCAGAGCGCCCCCGTCGAGCAAAAAGATACCGTCGATCCCAAGAACACTAAAGAAGATGTCGATGCCATCGGGAATCGCAACGTCGGCAAAGGCATCAACTTCTACTCGATCGAGAAAGAAATCGCTCTCGGCAAAGGCCTCGCGCAAGAAGTCGAGCGCTCGTCAAAGCTGATCGACGACCCAGTCGTCACCGAGTACGTGAACCGCGTGGGACAGAACCTCGTCCGCAATTCCGATGCGCGAGTTCCCTTCACCATTAAGGTTATCGACTCCGACGAAGTGAATGCCTTCGCGCTGCCCGGCGGATTTTTCTACGTCAACAGCGGGCTGATTTTGCGCGCGCAGGAAGAGTCGGAACTTGCCGGCGTTATGGCGCACGAGATTTCCCACGTGACCGCGCGTCACGGCACCAAAAACGCCACCAAGGGCGAAATGATGCAGCTCGCGACGATTCCGCTGATGCTGCTCGGTCCCGCGGGCTGGGCCGGTTATGGCTTGTACGAAGGCCTCAACATCGCAATTCCGCTCACCTATCTGAAATTCAGCCGCGACTCCGAACGCGAAGCGGACTTCCTCGGCCTTCAATATATGTACAAGGCCGGCTACGACCCGAACGCGTTCGTGACCTTCTTTGAGCGCATCCAGGCCGACGATAAGCGCCGTCCCGGCACAATCCCGAAGGTTTTCTCGACGCACCCACCGACACCCGATCGCATCGAATCGGCGCAAAAAGAAATCGCGCGTATTCTGCCGAACAAGCCGGAATACATCGTCACCACATCGGAATTCGACACGGTGAAAGCGCGCCTCCGCAACATCATGTTCGCCCGCAAGGTGCAAGACAATCAGCCCGGCAAGCCGAGCCTCCGCACCCGCACCGAACAGCAGCAAAAGGGCACGCAGCAGCAAGATCCCAACGCCAACCCGGACGACGATCGGCCGACATTGAAGCGCCGCCCCGATTCGCAATAGTCGCAGCTTTCAAACTTGAACTTCAAAGGGCGGCCACATCGGCCGCCCTTCTCATTTTCGCGTCGAGTTGCACTCTTTCGGAGCTACCAGTACACTGATTTCCTCGCATTTTTCGGAAGGATATCGGTCGGAATGCTCATCAATCGGGACTACGTGGCCCACATGGCTTCAGAAGTTGTGAAGCGCCTCATCGAAGGAAATCAGATCGAAACAAAAGCGGCGGAAGCGGTGATTCCGCGCGTGCGCGCGAAGATGATGGAAGAGATTACCGTTGAGGATCGCCTCAACGACGAAGTGCGCGAGATTTTGACTCAGCATCAGGATGAAATGCGTAAGGCGAACGTTTCGTACCAGGAAATGTACAAAAAGGTGAAAGGACAGCTCGCTCGCGACCGCAAGCTTGTTTTGCGCTAACGCCGGCCCCTCCAACGCATGCGACTCAGCCGCGAAAAAATCATTAAACTTTCCCATCAGATTACCGAAGTGCTTGTGTCGAGCAATGAAGTGGAATTTATCGAGGACCGCGACACGATTCGGCAGCAGGTTGTGGCGATTTTGACGGCGACTTTGCGCGAAGAAGAAAAGGCCGACGCCGAAGTGCGCAAGAAGATCACGTCGCAGAAGAAAGAGATTTTGGAAGGCAGCGAAGAGTGGGACGTGCTCTATCGCAAGTATTACGTGGATGAGTTGCGGCGACTTGGCATTGCTACTGCGCCGGAAGAACGGCGTCCTCAGCACTAATTTCCCACTTTGGGAATTCCTGAAAATTTAAATTCAA
>DATAMU010000277.1:0-4739 GCA_036266605.1 Candidatus Acidiferrum sp.
GGAAACGCGGCTCACTTGAGCCTCGCGGAGGGATCGGTATTAAGGATACAGAGGGGCAGAACTCGCACTCGCTGACGGCGCTCTGAAATGGTGTAGGTCATTGGAAATGCGACGCTTAGCGTACGGTACCGCGTGGTGGAGGTGAAGTCAAGAATCGGCGACCGGAGGGGCACTCCTCCCCCGGGTTTCGTGTAAGTGCGGATTCTGCTCGACTTAAAAGCCTGTGGAATCAACACATCTGTAAGTGCGGATTCGACGGGACTTATGTGGGTGGATTTTGGAGAGAAAAATCCGGGAGGGGCCTGGACAGGGGCGAGGCTCAGGGCCAGCACAGCAAGGAATGATACCATATGAGTTACTAGTTGTCAATAGGATAGATAAGTGGTTCGGACTATGAGGGTTACGCGGGCGTTCGAATTTGGGCTGATTCGAGATGAAAGAGAGAGAACGTCGTCGTGGGGTGGGTGAGGTTTCATCTAAACCCGCACCCTTGAAAACCACAAGGGTGCGGCACCCAACTGCCGGCACGGTCGTTCGAATCGAGGATACGTATAGAGTGCCAAATCCCGGGAGTGGGGCGAAAGAAGCGATGCGTTTTGTGATAGTTTCATCGGTTTCGGAGGGACGGATGAATTCGGCGGCGAGGTTTGTGTGGGTCGGAGCTATGGCATTGATGGCGGCGTGCACAGTTACGGCGCAGCAGGCGGCGAGCGATGCGGGGCTGGAGAGGTTTCGGGCGATTTATAAGGAGTTGGTGGAGACGAACACGACGCTTTCGGCGGGGGACTGCACCGAAGCGGCGCTGCGCATGTCGGCGCGGCTAAAAACGGCGGGATATCCGGCTGAGGATATGAAGATTTTTGTGCCTGAGGGGCATCCGAAAGAGGGCGGACTCATTGCGGTGCTGCAAGGCACCGATCCGAACGCGAAGGCGATTCTGATGCTGGCGCATGTGGATGTCGTGGAGGCGAAGCGCGAGGACTGGACGCGCGATCCTTTCAAGTTGATCGAAGAGAATGGATATTTCTACGGACGCGGCACGTCGGACATGAAAGCGCAGGCGGCGATCTGGGTGGATAACATGATCCGCTATCGCGAGGAAGGATTCAAGCCGAAGCGATCGATCAAGCTGGCGCTGACCTGCGGAGAGGAAACGAACAGCGCGCTGAATGGCGCGGGATGGCTGGCGAAGAATGAAAGGCAAGCGATCGACGCCGAGTTTGCGCTGACGGAAGGCGTGGACGGCGACCTGGATGCAAAGGGAAACAAAATCGCGCTGGAAGTTTTGGCGGCGGAGAAAATGTCGCAGAACTACACGCTTGAAGCGACAAACCCTGGCGGACACAGTTCGCGGCCGGTTCCCGACAATGCGATCTATCACCTGGTGCGCGCGGTCGATCGACTGAGCCGGTACGAATTTCCGGTGCAGCTCAACGATGCGAATCGGGGATATTTCACCGGGATGGCGAAAGTGGTGGGCGGCGAAAACGGAGCCGCCATGCTGGCGGTGGTGAAGAATCCGCAAGATCAGGCGGCGGTTGCGGTGCTCGACAAAAACGTGAACTGGCACGCGATGCTGCGGACGACGTGCGTGGCGACGATGCTGACAGCGGGTCACGCGACGAACGCGCTGCCTCAACGGGCGAAGGCGAACATCAATTGCCGGATTTTCCCCGGCGTGTCTCGAGAAGAAGTGAAGGCGCAACTGATCAAAATTGTGAATGACGCCGCAGTGTCGGTAACGATTCCCGAAGTTCGCGGGCCGGAAGCAAAACCCTCCCCGTTGACACCGCAGATACTGAAGCCGATCGAAGAGGTCGCAAACGAAATGTGGCCGGGGGTGCCGGTGATCACGACGCTTGAGCCCGGCGCGAGCGATGCACAATTCATGAACCCCGCAGGAATACCGACGTATGGAGTCGATGGGATCTTTACCGATCCGGATGGCGGAGGCATCCATGGATTGAATGAACGAGTGAGGATTGAGTCGGTGTACGAGGGAAGGACATTCTTGTATCGGCTGGTGAAAATCTATGCGCAGCAGTAAGTCATTGAAACTAGCTTCTCTGCTCGTTTTCGTTTTACTGAGCGTCTGCTGCTCGAGCTGCAAGCGAACGGCCCTTACGATCAACGCGGACAAGAGCTACGACGGACGCAGCGTCGGACTACGCGTCGGCGATGGCGTGAAATTGTCGCTCGCAGAGAATCCAACGACCGGCTATCGATGGGAATTTGTGACGAAGCCGGAGCCGTACTGCGTCATCTTGAACGATGCATATACCGCGGATCCGGGTGGAGCGATCGGCAGCGGGGGCGCGCATGAATGGGCATTTCGCGCCGTCAGCGCGGGAACCGGCACGCTCAGCCTGGCGTACCGGCGGCCATGGGAGAAAGACACCGCGCCCGCGCAAACGTTCAAACTGACGATTGCGGTGAAGTAGGATTCTGCGAAAACGTTCACGGCAATGCAGTGCCCCATCGAAAAACAGCTTCATCGTCCCGACGGTTAAATTTTTTCTTCCACGACGTAGGGCGCGCGATACGTGCCACGGAGCATCACATTGGCTTCGTCGTCGCCGACGACTTGCTCTGTCTTGGGATCGAACTTCAGCGTGCGGCCGAGGCGATACGATGCGTTGGCGAGGTGTACGAGCGTCGTGGAAATGTGCGCCTCTTCGATCGGGGAGTTGATCTTGCTGGCGTCGCGCGAGCGCACGCAATCGATGAAGTTGGCGTAGTGATCGCCGCCGGCTTTGCCGTGCGGACCGGGCTCGACGTCTTCACCGAGCCAAGTTTTGTAGGATTCGTAGCCGTCGATGCCGAGAATGCCTTTGGAACCGTAGAAAATGTTGCCGACCGTGTTCGTCTTCGCGTCCTTAGGGCCAAGCGATGCACCCGCCTGAGCAGCTGCGGCTTGTTTTTTCTCGACGGGCTTTGCGGCAGCGGCCAGGCCAGCGGGTGGAACCGAATTCCCTCCGTATGCGCCGGTGCCGATTTCGGCTTCGTGATTTGTGATCCAGTGGCGGACTTCGATCTCCATCATTTTGCGTTTGCCATCGGCAGTTTCAAAAATGTATGCGGCGTTGAGCGTGTTGGGCGTTTGCTGATCGTCGTCGAACATGAAGTGTCCGCCGATCGCGGAAACCTGCACCGGGAATCCGACGCCCAGGCCGGCGCGCGCGATGTCGATTTCGTGAATCGCCTGATTGCCGATGTCGCCGTTGCCGGTGTCCCAGATCCAGTGCCAGTTGTAGTGAAAGCGATTTTTCGTGAAAGGCTTCAGCGGCGCGGGGCCGGTCCACAGATCGTAGTGAACGCCGGCGGGCACCGGCTCTTGCGGCGCTTTGCCGATCGAAGGGCGCCACTTGAAGCAAAGGCCGCGCGCCATGTAGACGTCGCCAATCGTGCCATCTTCCTTGAGATGTTTCATCGCTTCGATCAAGCCGGGATTGGAGCGCCACTGGCTGCCGTGTTGGCAGATGCGATTGTATTTTTTCACGGCGGCGACAAGCTGGCGGCCTTCGAACGAGTTGTGCGAGCACGGCTTTTCGACGTAGACGTCTTTGCCGGCTTGCAGCGTCCAGATGCCGATCAGCGAATGCCAATGATTCGGCGTGGCGATCGAGACGGCGTCGATGTCTTTGTCTTCGAGAAGTTTGCGAACGTCGATGTATGACTTTGGTTTTGGACGGCCAAGCTTTTCGACGTCGGAAAGGCGTTGGTTGAGAACATTTTCATCCACGTCGCAGAGTGCGGCGATTTCGACGTTGGGAACTTTGTTGAAGCCGTGGATGTGATCGACGCCGCGTCCGCGCGTGCCGCAGATGGCCACGCGCACGCGATCGTTGGCGCCGAGGACAGAGTGAGGCTTGAGTGCGAGCGTGGCGGCTCCGACGGTGAGAGCGGCGGTCGTGGATTTGATGAAGTCTCGGCGTTCGATGGGCATGATGGGGCGTCCTCGTGGGGCTCGGTGTGTGATCGGATTCGGATAGTAATTTAGCACTTTGGAGTGGGTGGGAGGACGGGAAGTCGGAGGAATCGTGCCAAGCATTGGGGAAGCCCGCACCCTCTGAAAACTGAGGGTGCGGCATCAGGAACAGTTGGCGCGCGAATCTGCGGCACGATTCGTTAAGGATTTGCGGGTGGGGCGGAATCTTTCGACGACAGCACGAACTGGCGGACTTCAGCGCGTTGTTTGTCGAGATCGGCGAGATGTTGCGCGCGGAGCTGCTGATAAAGCGCAAGCTCAGGCTGCGCGAGATCTTTTTGATTGGTGCGCACGTAGGCCTGGCCGAGACGATAGTGGGCGTCGGCAAGATCGGAGTTGAGCGCGATCGCGCGCTTGTAATAGGGGATCGCTTGCGCGTAGTGCGTTTGATCGGAGTAGAGATTGCCGAGCTGGAGCTGCGCTTCCGCAAGCGATGGATCGAGCGCGATCGATTTTTTGAGCAGCGCTTCAACCTCATGCAGATCGACGCTGGGATCCTGCGCGCGTTTTCCCTTCCACAGACTCATCGCGTAGTAATACTGCGCGCGGCCGTTGCGCGGCTGTAACTCGGCGAAGCGGCGAAATCGCTTGATGACTTCGTCGGCCTGGCCGGGCGAGCTGTCGTAGGCACGCGAGAGAAAAGGATAAAGACGCGCGTCGTTGGGGCTGAGGTCGGCGGCGCGAAGCAGCGACGTCACCGCATCGTCATATTTGCCGACCGAGTAAAACGCCATGCCGAGGCCGATGGCGA
>DATAMU010000278.1:0-2032 GCA_036266605.1 Candidatus Acidiferrum sp.
TGAGAAAGGCAACAGATGGCGTCATGAAGAAAGTGCTCTTGGGCCGCCAGTGTCCGACCAGATGAATGCAGAACGTATTAAGGAAGCGAAGAAGGCCCTGCAGGAAGCGCAACGGAAGGCCGCGCTGGCTGCCAGAGCAGAGCAGACCGGCCGACAGAAGCAACCCGCAACAGGGACACTGCCAAAATTGAAGATGATGTATGTGCGCCGAAAAGTTGTGGTTTTGCAGCTTTTTATTTGGATTCTGGGTATCTGGCGCGACAAGCGAGACGTGGCGGACCCCAAAGCCAGCTCTTTCAAAAAGCTGGCCGAGGGTAATCACATCATTTTGCGTTGATCGCCGACGCGCCGCTCGTGTTCCTTTGCGAATCGCTCCACGCCTGAGAAGATCGAATCAGGATCGAGATGCGCTTCCGCAATCACATCCAGTTCGAGTCCGCCGGTTCTCCAGCAATTATCAAAGTCGGACGTGAGTGAATACTCATCGGTCAAGGGACCGAGGTTGCGAAGCGGCCACATGCGTCGTGTGCCCGTCGACACGACCATCAGATCGTAGCGAGCCTCGGGCGGCAGCACGGAATCGCGATATGCTTGCGGCTGGCGATCGAACAACTCTTCGCTGATCGCAGCGATCACTTTCACATTTACACCGGCTGCTTCGAGTCTCGGCAGCACTTTCACGAGATTCACGGTCGAACTGGATCCCTGCGCAATCACGTAACCGTGGCGCGGTTTGTTGAGGGAGAAATCGCGGATCACGTAAAGGCCCTTCGCGGCGGCGCGCAGATCGGAATCGGCGAATTGGCTTCGGTCCGCGACCGCGAAATCGGGTCGCGCAACTTCCAGGGTGATGATGCCCACGCGCGGATCGCGGGCCGCGATTTCCGCCGCCGCGAAATAGCCTGGCGCGACGTCGTTATAATCCCAAAAACTCAGATTGATCACCTGACCTCGGGGGAACAGTTTCCACACTTGCGGCGCGAAGATGCCGAAGTGTGTGCGCGCGTCGGCCGCGGTTTCAGGTCCGGAGTGCGCGGTGAGAATATGCAGCACGCCGACGCGGAATTTGCTGTCCTGATTTTGTTGACTCCAGACACGCGCCGGGGTGTACATGAGCGGCGTGAACGCTCCGTAGGTGCCGCTCAAGGCCCAAACGCCGGCGAATTTTTCGGGATCGACGGAAGCGCTTTGACTCACCAGGCCGATGGCGGTGGAAACGTTGCCCGCTTCTTGAATGGGCGCTTTCAACCGCGTGCCCAGCGGATTGCCCGTGGGGCTATAGTGGCCCCACAAACTGCCGTGCTCAACATTGATGGACTCCGAAAGGTCGGCGGCCAAGGTGAAGAATCGCCCTTCCGTGACGTAATTCATCCACTTGATAATTTCCGAAATCGCTCGTCTTGTTCCGGCCATCTCGCCGGGTTTCTTGAAGAGCGAGATGCTAACTTGCCTCTCCGCGCCCGAAACCGCATTACGAATCGAAAGCTTCTGCGGGGACTCCGGTAGCGCCGCGACACGGAGGCGATCGTCCAGGAATGGATTGGCAGTGGCTGAGATACGCAACTTTACGTCGTCGCGCACCGTGTCGCCGATTGTTACGAGCCGATCTACCAGGCGATCACCCAATCCTTTGCGGTCGAGCAACGACATCACGACGTCGATGTTCGTCTTGAACTGAATCAATCGTTCGCGATTGTCGGTGACCGGGTCTTTGCGAATGCCCTTGAACTCGACACCGTAATGCTTCTCGAACGTCTGCGCCAGCGCGACAAAATACTCCGAGTTCATCTTCAGTGCGTAGGGATGGCTTGCGTAACTCACCAATTGCGCGCCGTAGCCGGGGACTTTCCCGTCAGCGGCTGCGGGCCAGTAGCCCTTGATGGTTTTGCCGATCGCGACGATTGGACGGCGGTCGTTCGGATCCACTGCGTCCATGGCCTTCAGGGCAGCGGTTACTTCGTTATAGTCGTTACCGTTCGACAAGGTGAAGACGTTCCATCCATACGACGTCCATTGGTTTACCAGATCGTAG
>DATAMU010000279.1:0-4075 GCA_036266605.1 Candidatus Acidiferrum sp.
GTTGTTTGCACGGGGTCGGCGCAATCGGCGTTATTTCAGCAGGGCGTTGATTACGCGAACGGCGAATTCATTCAGGTTCATCCAACCGCGATACCCGGCGAAGATAAGTTGCGGTTGATGAGCGAGTCGGCACGCGGTGAAGGCGGACGCGTCTGGGTTCCGCGCAATCCGCAAGAAAAGCGCGCCGCAAAGAGCATTCCCGATGCGGAGCGTTTCTACTTCTTGGAAGAGTGGTATCCGAAATACGGGAACCTGGTACCGCGCGACATCGCGACGCGCGCGATTCACCGCATCGTTTATCAGGAGAAGCTCGGGCTCAACGGGCAGGCGGCCGTCTATCTAGACGTCACGCACATCCCGCGCGAGACGCTGAATCGCAAGCTGGAAGGCATCCTCGAGATTTACGAAAAATTTCTCGGTGTGGATCCACGAGACGAGCCGATGAAAGTTTTTCCTGCCATGCATTACACGATGGGCGGGATGTGGGTGAATGCAGAAGATCAGGCGACGAGCGTGCCCGGAATATTTGCAGCCGGCGAATGCGAGTATCAATATCACGGCGCCAATCGGCTCGGCGCGAACTCGCTCGTGAGTTGCATCTTCGGTGGGAGCATCGCTGGTCCCGCCGCGGTGAAATACGCGCGTGGCCTCGAAAAGGGAACGGAATCGATCTCCTCCCACGTCTTCGAGCATGAACAGAAGCGTCAGGAAGCCAAAAACGCTGCGCTGATCGCGCAGGACGGCACTGAAAATCCGATCACGATCTGGAAAGAGCTCGGCGAAGTGATGACCGAGCATGTTACTGTGACGCGCATCAACAAAAACCTTGAGGTCGCCTACGCCAAGCTCGGCGAGCTAAACGCGCGCTATCGCAAAATCAACCTCAGCGATCGGACGCACTGGTCGAATCAAACTTTGAATTTCGCCCGCGAACTCGAAAACATGCTGATTCTCGCGCGCGTCATCACGATCGGCGCCTTTTATCGCAACGAATCGCGGGGCGCGCATTACAAACCCGATTTTCCGGACCGCGACGACGCCAACTGGCTGAAAACTACTCGCGCCAAGTGGGTCAACAACGATATCGAGCTGACGTACGAGCCCGTCGATATTTCCCAGATTCCGCCGCGGCCGCGCCGTTACGACGCCGCGAAATAAATTTGAGCTGAGAGCTGACAGCGACCATGGCCGAAAAACAAGTCATCCTCCGCATCAAGCGCCAGCAAAGCGCAAAGGAAGCGGCGCGCTGGGAAGAGTTCGCGCTGCCGTGGCGCCCGTCGATGAACGTCATCATCTGCCTGCGCGACATCGCCGAGAATCCGGTCACGCGCGACGGCAAGAAAACAACACCGATCACCTACGATTCGAATTGCCTCGAAGAAATCTGCGGATCTTGCGCGATGCTCATCAACGGCAAGGCACGCATGGCGTGTTCGGCGCTTGTTGACCAACTCGAACAGCCCATTCGCATCGAGCCGATGACCAAATTTCCGGTCGTGCGCGATCTCGCTGTCGATCGCCAGTTTATGTTCGAGAGCCTTAAGCGTGTGAAGGCTTGGATTCCCATCGACGGCACCTACGACCTCGGCGAAGGCCCGCGACTGTCGGCCGAAGATCAGGAAAAGGCGTATCCGCTTTCGAATTGCATCACGTGCGGCAGTTGCCTCGAGGTCTGCCCACAGGTCAACGAGAACAGCAAGTTCATGGGCGCCGCGATTTTCAGTCAGGTGCGTCTCTTCAATATGCATCCCACCGGCGCGATGCACGCTAAAGAACGTTTGCAAGCCTCGATGGGCAACGGCGGCATCGAAGATTGCGCCAACGCGCAAAACTGCGTCGTCGCCTGCCCCAAGGGAATTCCCCTCACTGAATCGCTCGCCGAAGTCCAGCGCGCCGCGTGGAAACAAGCGCTGCTCGGCTGGCTGATAGGGTAAACTCTCACCACTCATAGCAGTCGTTTTTGAATTTACGCTCGACGCAGCCACGCTCAGGGAGGCTCGCATGCGCTCAGCCCGCGCTATCGCCACGCTTGTAGTCGCCGTCGTTTGTCTTTTTGCCGCCAACGCCCTTGTTCGCAACCCGGACGCGACCGTCAGCGCCGACGACATCGCCGCACGCGCGCACAAACTTCACTTCTCGACCTACGTCATCGACACGCACGATGACACCACGCAGCGCTTCCTCTCGAAATCTCCCTTCGACCTCAGCAAACGCAACGCCGACGGTTCGATCGACATCCCGCGCATGAAAGAAGGCGGGATGAACGGAATTTTCTTCTCGATCTGGATCGACGGCAAAACGATGGGCCCGGACGCGATTAAGCAAGCACTCGATCAAATCGACCTCGTCCGCACGAACGTCGCGAAATATCCGAAGGACATCGTTCTCGCGCGCACAGTCGAAGACGTCCGCCACGCCCATTCGCAAAACAAAATCGCCGCGCTCATGGGAGTCGAGGGCGGCCACATGATCGGCAACGACATCCACATCGTGAATATTTTCGCCGACCTGGGAGTGCGCTACATGACGTTGTCGCACTTCTACAACACCGAGTGGTCCGACTCTTCCACCGACAAGCCAGCGCACAACGGCCTCACCGACTTCGGCAAAGACGTTGTCCGTGAGATGAACCGGCAGGGAATCATCGTCGATATTTCGCACGTCTCCGACAAAACGTTTTACGATGCGCTCGAAGTCAGCAAAGCGCCGTTGTTCGCGTCGCATTCCTCTTGCCGCGCGCTGTGCGATCACCCGCGCGACATGAGCGATGACATGATCAAGGCCCTCGCCGCCAAAGGTGGCGTGATTCAGATCAATTACGAAAAAAGCTTCATCGACCAGGCGTACAAAGATGCCTACGCGAAAGCCTCAGGCGGAGTCGTGCAACATCTGGACGAGCTCAAGAAAAAATGTGGCGATGACGGCGAATGCTTCGAGCGTGAAATGAAGAAAGATGAAGAAAAGCTCATCGCGGAAGGCAAGCTGCCTCATGTCACCTGGGAAAAAGTCATCGAGCACATCGATCACGCTGTGAAACTTGTCGGCGCCGATCACGTCGGCCTTGGATCCGATTTCGACGGCGCGAATATGCCCGAAGGCCTCGAAGACGCGAGCAAGCTGCCCAAAATCACGGAGGCGCTGATGCGCAAGGGCTACTCTGACTCCGACATTCGCAAAATCCTCGGCGAAAATACGCTCCGCGTAATGGAAGCCGCCGAAAAAGTCAGCGCCGAGATGAAGGCTCAGAACCCGTAAGCCGTACTCCGCGACCGGCAATTTGCCGAGCCACGAGCCTTCTCCGAGCCTCGGCGTACTCTGTGCACTCTGCGTTAAATTCTTCTTCTTTGTGGGAATTGCGATGCAGCCTGACGATGTAAACTAAGAGCGTCTTCATAACGCGATGCACTGAGCCATTTTGCGAAGAATGCCCCGTGAATTTTCGATCCTCGCGCTGCTGTTATTTTCGTTGTCAGTCTTTCTCTTCGCCCCCAAAACAATGACCAGCCGCCCATCCCAAACCGACATCACCGCCCGCGCCCGCCAACTCCACTTCTCCTCGATCGTCATCGACACCCACACCGACACCACCCAGCGCTTCATCGACGGCGACTTCGACCTCGCCCCACGCAACGAAAAGGGAAGTGTCGACATTCCTCGCATGAAAGAGGGCGGCCTCGACGCCGTCTTTTTCGCCGTTTGGATGCCCAGCAAAGTCCGCGGCCCGATTGCCGTCGAACGCGCACTGAAACAAATCGAAGCCGTCCACGCTCAAGTCAACAAGCACTCGAACGATCTCGTCTTCGCAACCACCGCCGACCAAATCCGCGCCGCTCGCGCAAAAAAGAAAATTGCCGTCCTGCTCGCCGTCGAAGGCGGCCACATGATCAACAGCGATCTCGCAGTCCTCCGCGAGTTCGCCGGTAAGGGCGTCCGCTACATGACGCTCACCCACAGCGGCAATTGCGAATGGGCCGACTCCTCCACCGACAAGCCGATCCACAACGGCCTCAGCCCCTTCGGCAAACAAGTCATCGCCGAAATGAATCACCTCGGCATGATGATCGATGTCTCCCAC
>DATAMU010000280.1:0-6853 GCA_036266605.1 Candidatus Acidiferrum sp.
GGCGAATTCGCGCGAAGGCATTCCCACGAACATCCTTGCTGACCGCTTAAAGAAGTTGGAGGAGGCGGGGCTCGTTGCCAAATCGGCGTATCAAGAGCATCCGGTACGCTACAGGTACGAACTGACCGAAAAAGGGAAAGAGCTGAAGGACGTTCTACGCGCGATTGTGCAATGGGGCAAAAAAAACATACCGGGGACGGTCGCGCTCACCAGGCAAGCGGCATCGGCCCGCTGATGACTACTTGAGAAGATTTCACCAATACCGGCGCGCCGGGAGCCACAGTTTTCAAAACAGGATTGAGGGAATGTACGCGCCGGACGGCTCGCTATACAATCCGTCAGTCATAAGCGTCATCGGCTGAGTGACTCGCAGTCCGTTCGACAGGCACCAGCGGAATAGCTCTGCGTTGCGCGATGGCACGAGAATGCCCGGGCCGCCGAGAACTTCCGCGGAAGCGATGAGCGCTTGCAGATCCTGGGTGCTTTGCGCCGTGGCGTGAGCAAAGAAAGCCAAATCCGTCGCGTAGCCCGTGATATTGCCGCCGCGTTCGACCACCTTCGCGGTACCTTGTTCGATGGCGTGCGCCAAATCAGTGCCTCGATCGAATCCGTGGACGCGATGCGACACTGCGTTGCAATGTTCGAGATCCGCACGCTCCGCTTTGCGTACCGTGCAACCCGCAATGCTTCGTTCCTTCGTTCGTCCCTGCATGCAGGAAAGTGGCTCGCGAACATCGAACCCGAGCGAGGCATATAACGACAGCGAACGATTATGAAACGCAGCTTGCACGAGCCGAACGCCCGCGGCGCCGCGTTGCTTCGAACGGTCCAACACCGCGTTCATCAGTCCGCGTCCAACACCAAGATTTTGCGCCGATGGATCAACTGTGATCGGACCGAGCCCGTGGATGATCGCGCGCTCATCAAGGCAATTGCTCCCCACGATCCGGCCGCCGACCTCGGCCACTACGCAGTAAAAGCCAGGAGTCGAGAAAAGCGCCGAGAGCACTCCAATACCGGCCTCGACAGCCGGTAGATCGGGCGGGAAGTTATGCGCGGTGCTGATCGCGTTGAAAGCGTCGAAGCAAATTTTTCCGGCGACGGCAGCATCATCTGCGGTTGCGACGCGGATCGTCACTTCGATGTTTTGGGCCATAGTGGCGTGATGGTAGCAAACTTAGGCGACTCAATCCGCTCGACGTAACCGGGAACATGAACCCGAGATGCTTTGTAATATAAAGTACTTGACAGGACGACGCGTTTGCGATAGTCTTTCTGTCATGGCATTGGCGTCTCACGTCCGTTCTCCTCGAAAAGAGCCCATCCCCATCGATGCGCGCGCTGCGGATCACCTCCGTTATATCCGCGAAACGATGGCCAGCGCTGCGGAATTTACCGCCGTGCCCGGATGGGGCGGCGTCGCCATGGGCATCACGGCCATCGCGGCAGCCGGAGCGGCTTCGCGCCAATCTTCCTCACGCGCGTGGCTGACCGTCTGGCTAATCGAAGCATTCGTAGCCGTGGCAATTGCCGGTGCAACGGCGGCGACCAAAGCGCATCGCGCGAACGCGGCACTCTTCTCCGGACCGGGCCGAAAATTCTTGCTGAGCTTTACTCCGCCGATCATTGTCGGTGGCTGCCTGACGTTTGCCTTGTTCCACTTCGGCGCCGTCGCGTTGTTGCCGGCAGTCTGGCTTCTGCTCTACGGCACCGCAATCGTCACCGGTGGCGCATTTTCCGTTCGCGTCGTGCCGGTGATGGGCCTATGCCTGATGGCGCTCGGCGCCATCGCTCTCGTCGCGCCTGCAAACTGGGGCGATAGCTTCATGGCCGCCGGCTTCGGCGTCCTACAAATCGGTTTTGGTTTCTGGATCGCGAGACATCACGGAGGATAGAACTCAACGCAGCGTGAATTTCTACGCCGGTACATCGATTGACACGGCGTTAAAGTAAGAGAGAAACGAAATGGCGAAGTCATCCACAGCTCGAGACGAACGATACCAGCGGCGGGAACGCGAAGCGGCGTTGCCCTCCGTCTCGACGTCGTCGAAAGAAACCGTACCCGCCGATCTCGATCGGCTGATTCACGAGCGTGTGCGCCTCGGGATCGTCAGCGCGCTGGCCGTAAACCGTTCGCTGACCTTCAACGAATTGAAAGCGATGCTGAAGACCACCGACGGCAACCTGAGTGTCCACGCGCGCAAGCTGGAAGAAGCCGACTACATCGTGTGCACGAAGTCGTTCGATGGGCGTTTGCCGAAGACGGAATACCGCCTCACCGCTTCGGGTCGCAAAGCGTTGGAACGCTATCTCAATCATATGGAAGCTCTGATTCGCGCAACCCGCGAAGGTTAGGGCCGCAAAATTTTTTGCTTCTGCGCTTTGCAATGCAGAGTAGTTTGCAGTGCTTGGGAAAATGAAAGAGGCTTCCAAACCGCCTGTCCCGGTGAGCGAGCCAGAAAACAAGGACCGACCATGTCGATACATTCGCTGCTCACACAGGGCCAAATCTCCGTAATCCCGCCGGCGCAAATTCAACCCACGCCGCCTTCATCGGCGCGACCGTTACACGTCGCCATCATTTCCGACGGCAACGGCCGCTGGGCCACTGCGCGCAGCTTGCCGCGCTCGGCCGGACACCGCGCCGGTGCCCAAACCGCTCGCGCCATCATCGCCGCCGCTCCAAAACTCGGAATTCACACGCTGACTCTGTTTGCTCTTTCGTCGGCGAACTGGAAACGTCCGCCCGCCGAAGTTGCCGGCATTCTGCGGATCCTCCACGAATATCTCCTCACCGAGACGCAGCACTGCATCGACGAAGGCATCCGCCTCAACATCATCGGCCGCCGCGACCGCCTCTCCGCAAATCTCCGCCAGGCGATCATCGATTCGGAAGACGCCACCGCGCGCGGCACGCGACTCCATCTTCGTCTCGCCGTCGATTACTCCGCCCGCAACGCGATCTACAGCGCGGCGCGCCGGTTCTACAAATCGACCGAACTCTCCGAAGAGTCTTTCGCCGGCGTTCTGGCCGAAGCCCGCGGCGGGGCCGCCGATGTCGATCTCCTCATCCGCACCGGCGGTGAGCAGCGCATTTCCGATTTTTTGCTCTGGGAGTGCGCCTTCGCCGAGTTCTATTTCGTCCACAAACGCTGGCCCGATTTCACCGTCGAAGATCTGCGCTCCGCCCTCCAGGAATTCGCCTCACGCGAGCGCACCCGCGGCGCCCTGCCGGCTGGGGAAGTCGACGCCATCGCCGGCTGAACCCCGAAATGCCATTGACAAAACGTTACCAATCTGATACCATCATCCCTGGGAAATTACGCCAATCCGGAAGAACAGCCGCGATTTTTCGAAGTACGCCCTCGGCTAAACCCAATAAAATCAGTCGATTGCACACTCCCGTTTTCTGGATATTTGCAACATCCTGAAAACGCACCACTTGCGCACTCTTTTGAAAAACATAGGGGGTATACCCTCTTCTTCCCGAATTGAAACTCAACGAGTGCTCGCGTCCACCGGCGCCCTCGAGCGCCACCGCGAATGCTTCCAACGCGCGTCCAGCCTAAATAAAACATTTCGCTAAGGTTACATCTCATGATCCCCCACCCTGACGTTCTAGTCCCCTTCGTCGTCTATTCCCCAGGAGCAAGGCATGGGAACAATGGGACTTGCACTGCCCTGGGAGCATAGAATCCCTCCCGTACCGCGCGACCGGGAGAGGCGTTTGGAACTCCGTGACCCCGCTTCGCTCGCCGGGCTGGACCCGGCGGCAGAGGCGGCGAGGGCCGAGGACTCCGCACTGGCAGCCGCCTGCCAGGCCGGAGACTTGCGCGCCTACGAGCGTCTTTTCGCGCAGCAAGGCTCGCGCATGAAAAACCTCGCGCGGAATCTTTTGGGGAATCCGCTCGATGCCGAGGACGCGGTGCAGGATACGTTTCTAAAGATCCAGCGCAGCATCGCCGGCTTTCGCGGCCAATCGAGTTTCGTTACGTGGACGTTTCGCATCCTGGTGAACACATGCCATGATGCGCGCCGCAAACGCACTCGGAAAAAGGAAGTCGCGCACGAGGACCTGGGTACACCAGAAGCGCCGCCGGTCGAGCCGCGCGCGCCGGGTTCGCATCCGTCGCTGAGGCTGGCGCTCGAACGAGCGCTCGCCGAGTTGACGCAGCACCAGCGCGACGTGTTTTTGCTTTACGAAGTCGAGGGCTTCAAGCACTCGCAGATTGCGGAGACTTTGGAGATCACGGAGGCGGCGTCGAAGAACACGCTGTTCCAGGCAAAGAAAAATCTGCGAGCGATGCTCGAGCCGCCGCGCAGCACTGACGCAACAAGTGCACGCTGATTGGTGCAGTAAGAATGGCAGTCGAAAAGTTTATGCAGTACGGTACGGTGAAACGCGATGAATGTAACTTGCGGTGATCGAGACAGTATTTTCGAAGACGGAACTCCGGCGCAGTGGGCTGCGCTGGAAGCGCACGCAGCCATGTGCGCGGCCTGCGCCGAAGAAGTTCGCGCGTGGAAAGCGCTGAGCGTCGCCGCTGCGGAACTCCGCGATGACTCACCAAGCCCGGCGCTCTGGTCGCGGATCGAGATCGCACTCGCGGCCAATGCGAAAACGAATTCGGCGCTCGCCGCCTCGCCATCCTTGCAGGAAAAGATTTCTGCGTGGCTCGGTTTCTCGCTTTCATGGCAGCTCGCTGCAGTCAGCGCGTTCGCAGCTTTGCTGCTAGTCTCGGGCGGATTGATTTACCGGCATCAGACGCTCTCAACGCAGCCGCCGAGTCAGCAACAGCCGTCAAACACAGCCTCGTCGCACTCGACGGATCCGCTGCTGAAGAGCAAAGCCCTCGATGCCGTCGAGAAAGCCGAAACCGCCTACGTGCAAGCCATCGACAAGCTTGCGGCTGATGCGAAGCCTCAACTCGACAAACCTGAAACCCCGCTGATGGCGAACTATCGTGAAAAGCTACAGGTGCTCGACAGCGCGATCGACGACTTGCGCGCGCAGGCGGGAGAGAATCCATCGAACGCACATTTGAGGTATCAATTGCTCGCGATGTATCAGGAAAAACAGAAAACGCTCGAAGATGTGCTGGAGGCGCGGCGATGACCTCCCGTCAATTTCATTCGCGATGGCGATTCTTCGACGCAGCAGCGCTCATCGCAGCGTGCATCCTCGCGACGACTGCTTTGTCCGCCTTCGCCGCCGACCCAGCCTCAGCGGCCGCTCCAAATCCGGCGCAGCAGCAGGTCTCGCGCGATTTTCAGAAGACTCTTTCTCTCGGAGCCGGCGGCAGTTTCTCGATCGAAAATAAATTCGGCGAAGTCCGCGTTCATGGCGAGTCGAGCCGCGAGGTAAAGATCAGCGCAACGATTCGCGTGCAGGCCGGCACACGCGAAGAAGCCGATGCTTACGCGCAAAAAGTCCAGATCGATGTGCTGCAAACGGGAAACGCGATTTTTGTCCGCACGGTTTACCCCGAAGAAGAGCGCCGGTTGCTCCACGGCCGCAATACCTCGTATTCGGTCAATTACGACATCGCGATGCCGTCGGATGCGCCGATCAACGTCAAAAATAGTTTCGGCAGCGTCACCGCCACCGGCGTGCATGGCCGGGCCGACATCGATAACAGCCACGGCTCGCTCACCGTCTCGCAAGCCGGTCCATCCAAGCTCAACAATTCTTTCGGTAGCATCGAACTCCACGACGCAAATGGAGACAGCTTCGTGAACGACAACAATGGTTCCGTCGACGTAAGCGGCGTGAAGGGTGCGCTCGACTTGCGCAACCGCTTCGGCAGCATCACGGTGCGCGAAGTGCAAGGCACCGCGACGATCAACGGCGGCAACGGTCAAGTCACCATCGACACGACGGGCGCTGCCTCGATTTCTACTTCGTTCGGTGGAGCTGACGTGCGCAACGTTCGCGGCGACCTCATCCTTCACGACAACAACGGCAACGTCGAGGTTGCGGCCGTTGCCGGGAGCGCGACGATTTCCAACAGCTTCGGCAACGTCACCTTCGCCGACGTGAAAGGCCGCATCTCGGTCACCACAAATAATGGCAAAGTGGAAGGCCGCAACATCAGCGGCGATTCGCTCACCGTGCGCGATTCCTTCGGCAACATCGAACTCGAAAATATTTCCGGTTCCGTTGACGCCGAAACATCGAACGGCCGTCTCGCACTGCGCGACGCGCGAGGCACGGTCAACCTGCGCACTTCTTTCGGTGCGATCGAAGCCAGCAACATTCCGAAGGGGATTCGCGCGGTGACCGGCAACGGCGCCATCGAACTCAGCGAAATCGGCGGCGACACCTACGCCAAAACGAGCTACGGCAGCATCTCCGTCACCCACGTGAACGGCAACTTCACCGCCGACGATTCAAACGGATCGGTAACCGCTCGGCGTGTGAAAGGTGACGCGACCGTCACCACGTCGTTTTCCGGAGTCAACCTGGAAGACATCGGCGGCAAGATCACCGTGGACAATCAGAACGGCGCGATCTCTGTGGCCTCGCGCCCCGCGAGCGGCTGCCGCGACATCAGCCTCAAGACTTCGTTCTCGTCGATCCGCGTCGCCATCCCGGAAGGGAACTACACGCTGACGTCGCACACTTCGTTTGGGCGCATCACTTCCGACATTCCCGTCACGGCCACCGGCAGCATCGGCGGAGATTCGCTCAACGGAACCATCGGCTCGGGCGGCGGCTGCCGTCTCCAGTTGACCAACTCCAACGGCGCCATCGAAATCGTTAAGTCGAATTGATGATCTATTTTGGTGACGCTCGCCGCGCGCGTTCCATCGCAAACGCTTTTCGCAGAATTCGCTTCGCAGTTTCGGTCAA
>DATAMU010000281.1:0-3828 GCA_036266605.1 Candidatus Acidiferrum sp.
GAACTCCATTGCGCATACGACCACAGGCCTGCCCGCGAGTTGGCCCTCCGCGGTAATCACGGCGTCGTTCATCCCCAGTTTCTTGCGGGCTTCCTTAAGCCGGGTCGCGTACGGCTTCGTATCGACGAATTGCAGCGGATCCGTCGAAGTCATACCCGCGTCGTGCTCGGTCCAACGGCCATCGAGCAGCATTTCGAGCCGCTGCTTGGCGTTCATTTTGAAATGGAAACCGCACTTGGGGCAGACGAGCAGGTTTGCTTCGAGATCTTTGCGGAAAACGATGGTGTTGCAAGACTCGCACTTCACCCACAGCCCCTCGGTGCGCACCTTGCGCTCTTCGGGTGGTGTGGCCTGCTCGATTGATTTCTTATCGCGCTTGAACCAAGCCATAGTCAGATCGGGTCAGTAACGGCGAGCTATTCATTAAACAGGATCAGAGAAACACAACCATGATTCACAAAAAAGGCCGCACTCGTGCGAAAGGCGGCCATTCAACTTAGATCAATAGTCTATACCACGCTGGGCCAGAATGCCCTTCGTGTAGGGGTGCTTGACCTCTTTCATCTCGGTGACCAGGTCCGCGAGCTCGACCAGCTTCGGGTGCGCGTTCCGTCCGGTGCAAATGACGTGGACATTCTCGGGGCGGACCTTGAGGCTCTCCACGATTTCGTCTGGATCGAGCATCTTGTAGCTGATCACGTAGTTGATTTCGTCGAGTACGACGAGGTCGTACGTGCCGGAATGGATAGCGTCGCGGCCCGCCGCCCAGCACTCGTTGGCCATCTTTATATCTTCGGGATCGGTCTCGGCGCCGCCGACTTTGACGAAGCCGCGCCCCATCGGACGAATTTCGAATTTATCGTCGCCGAGCATCTTGGCCGCATCCAGTTCGCCGTAATGCCAGGAGCCTTTGATGAATTGAACCATCAACACGCGCAGGCCCTGGCCGACGGCGCGAAATGCCGTCCCGAGCGCACACGTGGTCTTCCCTTTGCCTGGGCCGGTATAGACGATCAGGAGTCCTTTATTTTCGGGCATGCTTTGATTCCTTCGGTTGCGAGGTCCGTTGTTGTGCTTTGGCGTCCGCGCTCAGTCCATCTGGAGACGCTTCATCAATTCGTGGACGATCGCGCTAATGCGCTCTTTCGCGGCTTGCGGCAAGCTTGCTTTCTGATTCGCCTGCGTATCGTGCAAAACAATCCAAAGCCCCGGACGGTACACTTCGTCGTCGCCGGGACAAATTGCGCCGGTGAGCTGATCGAGTTCGAGCGCGTGCTCGTTGGTGTGCGACAGGTCGAGCTTGTAGCCGCGCGATGCTGCGTGAGGTTCATTCGCCAGAAGTTCGGTCAAGATGCCGCGCGTATCGTCAACCAGATCGCGGAAACCTTGCGAGACCAAAACGCTATCAACATCGCGGGGCGTCGGCTGGTCGATCTGCTCGAGATCGTAATCGGGCATCGGATGTTCGAGCGCGATCTCGATTGCTGCGGACGGCTTGCCTTCGTCGGGAATGATGCGGAGCGACATAGGCTTAACGTTGTACAACAGATTCGCTCGGAGTGCCTAATGCCACTGCCCTGATAGCGACTTCTCGAATGCGCCACATGGCTATTTCGGGTAGGGGCTTCCGGCGAGAATTGCGAACGCGCGGTAAATTTGCTCGGCCAGCATCACGCGCGCCAGCTCGTGCGAGTAAGTCATCTCGCTGAGCGAAAATTTTGGATGCTTGCGATCAAGCAAGACAGCGGGAAATCCGTCGGCGTCGCCGCAAACGAAGACAAGCTCGCGAGTGCCGCGATCTCGTTGTTCGCCGATCCATTTTGCGAAAGCTTCGGACGAGAACCTCTTCCCGTTGGCGTCGAGCAGCATGACCGTCGCTGCGCGATCGGAATCCAATTTCTTCGCCGCGGCTTCCCCGTCGCGAACTTCAGTGATTTCAATCGCAGACTGATGCCCGATGCGTTTGACGTAGTCGTCGAGCACCGTCCGCATCTCGGCCCGGCGCGTCTTGCCCAGCATCAACAATCGGATCTTCACTTGCGCCTCGGTATGCGGTAGCGACCTTCTCGGTGCGCCTCACCGGCGCCGCTCATTTCAATTGATATTTCTTGCGCTTTTCGAGCAACGTTTTGCGGCTGATGCCCAAGATTTCAGATGCTTTGCCGATTTTGAAGTGCGTCGCTTCAAGCGTCGCCGCGATCGCTTCCTTCTCGATGTCTTCCAGCGAACGCATATGCAACGAATTGCCACCGAAACCAGGCGCAGACGCTCTCACATTTTCAGGAAAATCTCTCGGCTGAAGTGTCTCTTCGTTGCCGAAGACCAAAGCTCGTTCCAGCGCATTTCGCAATTCGCGCGCATTCCCGGGCCAATCATAGGCGGCGAGCATTCGCCGGGATGTTTCGCCCAACTCCGCGGGGCGGCCATGAACACCGCGCACGGTCGCGAGCAAGTGCTCCGCAAGCGGCAGAATGTCAGCACGCCGTTCACGCAGCGGCGGAACATGTAGCGTCAACACGTTGAGACGAAAATAGAGATCTTCGCGAAATCTTCCTGACGCAACCGCAGCAGACAAATCAACATTGGTCAGCGCGATGAGCCGCGCTTCGATGCGCAGAGTTTCGTTGCCGCCAAGCCGCTCGAATGAGCGCTCTTGAAGCACGCGCAACATCTTGCTCTGCGCAACCGGCGACAGCGCCGCAACTTCATCGAGAACGATCGTCCCCGCGCCACCCAGCTCAAATCTCCCAAGCTTTCGCTCGATCGCGCCGGTGAACGATCCCTTCTCATGCCCAAACAACTCGCTCTCGACCAGCTGCGGCGGCAAACTCGCACAATCGATTTTTAGGAATGGCGCGTCGCGCCTCGGACCGATTTCGTGAATCGTCCGCGCAAGATGATCCTTGCCCGTTCCACTTTCACCTGTAATCAACAGCGTGGTCGGACCCGCCGCCACTTTCTGCGCGAGTTCGAAGAGACGCGACGTAACCGGATCGGCGGCGATCCATGGCAGCCGCTCAGACGTCATTTCGAAACCGCTTCTCCATGCGGTGGGGTTCCGCCGAACGGCGCCTTCATGACGACCGTCTTGCCGACGCCTTCGGGTTCATCGGGAATTTCCAGCTTTGGCGCAGTGCGCCACAGACGCTCGAGATCGTAGAAGCGTCGCGCCTGTTCGCCGAAAACATGCACGACGAATCCGCCGAAATCGAGCAGCGCCCATTCCGCCGAGCCGCGTCCTTCGCGATGCTCCGGCGAGCGCCCAAATTTCTTGTCGAGTTGTTCCTCGATTTCCGAGCAAATCGCCTGCACCTGCGGCGTGCTAAAGCCGGTGCAGATCACGAAGTACGAAGTGAACGCTCCCACTTCACGCAGGTCGATGACCGTGATGGCGGATGCTTTTTTGTCTTGTGCCGCGTCGATCGCGACGCGCACCGTTTCTGGCAACGAGCTTAGATTCACCGGTATAAGTCCTGTTTCAAAATGTATTCCTCGACGCGGGCCGAGACAAGTCCGTGGATGTTCTGCTCCCGATGGCGCTTTCGCCGTATATCGGTCGCGGAGACATCGCTCGAGACGTTGTCCAATAGATAGACGGACGTGCGCGTCAAATGTGCCACCACATTCGATTCATGCACTTCCTCAGCATCTTTGCGCATGCCGCCGCGCGCCATCAGGTCGGGCGGTATCACCAAACGCAGCGCTTCGACGCGAATTCCCGGTCGATTGGCGACGATGAAATCGCAAAGACCAAGGAGCGTCTCGTATTCCTTCCACATCGGAATATCGAGAAACGCATCCGCCCCAATGATGAAATAAATCCGATCT
>DATAMU010000282.1:0-4472 GCA_036266605.1 Candidatus Acidiferrum sp.
CCATGACGCCGCGTGGGGCGACGCGCAATCCAAAGATTACGTCGATCACCACTACCATCAGCCGAGCGACGAATACCGTACCGACTGGGACTTTACTGGCTTGGCGAAGATGACACATTTCGGCGTGCTGCTTGGCCAGAAAGCCGCGTCAGCCCCCGCATTGCAAGGCTGGCTGCCCGGCGACGAATTCGAAGCGCCGCGCAAAAAGAGCGCTGCCGCGGCAATTGTAGGTCCGAATTTGTTTAGCACTGTGCCGGGATTGCAGGTCGCATACTTCGAGCCAGTGATCTACCCTCCCCTGGCACGGCAAACGCGGATATCCGGCAGCGTACCTCTCCACGTCAAGGTGGACGAAACTGGTTCCGTAATCGGCGTGGCTCTCACTGAGGAGCCTTCAGCAGAAAACCACTGCTGCCACCCCCTGTTAACTCCCACGGCGACAAGCAATATCGCAAAGTGGAAGTTTGAGCCACTGGGCCGAGTAACTGAATTTGACCTTCAATACGATTTCGTACTTACGTTTGACGAGAGCGACGCGAAGTCTGCGGAGCTAGAATTCGCGGAGCCACTTCACATTCGCGTTGCCGGCGCTCCATCGATATTGAATACCTGAACATAAAGCGGTGTGCACAATCTGACGTTTGTTCAGCTGGTCTTGGTGTGTCTGCGCCAGCGGTAGAAGAGTGGGATGCCGGCGGCGATGACTAAGAGGCCGAGGGTGGAACGGATCGGGCGGACGAGCCAGAGATTGACGGTGAGTGCAACGGCGACGATCAAGAAGATGATCGTCGTGACGGGATAGCCGAAGGCGCGATAGGGACGATTCAGATTCGGCTGCTTCTTACGCAGGCGCAGCAACGCGATGGCGTTGAGCGCGAAGAAAATCCAGACAGCGAAGACGAACAACGAGTAAAGCTCCTCGTACGTGCCGGTGAGGGCGAGGAGTGCGCCGACGCCGCCGAGGAAGAGGAGCGAGCCGCTTGGCGTGCGGAACTTCGGATGCACGCGCTCGGCGAACCGGAAGAAAACTCCGTCGCGCGCCATCGCGTACGGAATGCGAGCGCCGGTGAGAATGACAACGTGCAGTGCCCCGAGAGCGGAAATCGCCATCGCGACTGTTAGCGCCGCTGCGCCGTGCGGGCCTGCTAAGCGTTGAACGACATCGGATGCGACGTGCATCGACTGGGCGACCGTCGTGAACGCCAGAACGCGGAAATAAACGACGTTCGCGAGCAAATAGAGCGTGCCCACCGTCAGGAACCCGAAAACAATCGCGCGCGGAATGTTTTTGCCCGGCGATTCGATTTCTTCGCCGAGATCACCGAGATCATTGAATCCGTTGTAGGCCCACATTGCAGGCACCATTGCGGTGAGCACGGCGCCGATGACGGCGAAGCCGGTCGGAACCACGATGATGCTCGTCGGAAAATCGTTGGGCGTGTAGCGGCTGTAAAACATCCCGCCGATGACAATCAGCAAAATCGTGCCCGTCTTCAAAATTGTCAGAAAAACCTGGATGCCGCCGCCGAATTTCACGCTGAGATAGTTCACCGCAGTGACCGCGACGACCACGAGCGCGGCGAGCGGTTGGGCCACGGTGAAGTTGAATGCGTAACTGCCGATGTGCGTCGTGAAAAGCGGCGTCGAGATCGCGGGAAAAAGAAACGCGGCGAAGCGAAGAAATCCAGCGGCAAGCGTTGCGATTCCGACCGGCCGCTCGAGAACGGAACTCATCCAGCCGAAGAGATAGCCCCAGAGCGGCCCGAGTCCTTCGTTGAGATAGACGTAGCTGCCACCGGCTTTCGGGAACGCGGCGCCGAGTTCCGCGTAGCAGAACGCACCACAAAGCACGATGAAACCTGCGACGATCCACGCAGCGAAGACGAGTTGGATCGAGCCGACGGTGCGCGCCATGTCGCTCGTCACAAGAAAAATGCCTGTGCCGATCGTGTCGCTGATGACGACGGCGGTTGCTGCACGCAACGTCAAACCGCGGACGAGCCCGCCGGAATGCGAGTGCTGCGAATCGCCATGCGAATCGGGTGTCGGAGAGGCCATGGAGCGCAGCGAAGACTACTATCGCGCGCAACCTCGGTCAATGAGGGTCGCTGTGACATCGATCGAAAAACAGCCGGCAAGATGCCGGCGCTACCAACCCCACCGGAGACCGCTACAGCTTCAGCAAACGGCTGTTTATCGGTATGATCAAGCCATGAGCCACAAAATGATGATCAGCGAGTACGCGCTCGACCCGGCCTACGTCGTGAAAAACTTCGACGACATCCTTACGCCCGCCCTGCTCGTCTACCCAGAAATCATCCAGAACAACATCGAGCGCACGCTGCATCTGCTCGAGGGCAACGCCGACCGCTGGCGCGCGCACATCAAAACGGCGAAGCTTGCCTTCACGCTGAAAATGCTGATCGCGCGCGGGGTTCGCAATTTCAAATGCGCCACAACGCTCGAATTGCTCACCGCGTGCGAATGCGGCGCGGCCGATATTCTGCTGGCCTATCCGACCGTCGGCGCGAACGCGCGGCGCGTCCGCGAAATCGCCAACCGATTCGCCGACACAAAAATTTCGGTGCTGGCTGAAAACGAAGATCAGATCCGTCAGTGGCAAGGCAGCCGCATCGGTATTTTCATCGACATCAACTCCGGCATGAATCGCACCGGCATCGAAGAGAGCCGTGCCACCGACATCCAAACGCTCGTCGAGACCGTCGCGAAGTCGGGGCTGGTTTTCCGCGGCTTGCACTACTACGACGGGCAACACGGCGGCCTCGCCGAGCCTGATCGCCTCACAGCGGCTCATTTTGGCTACGACCGGCTGATGGCGATCATCGCAATTCTCGAAGGCGCAGGCCACTCCGTCCCCGAAGTCATCACCGCAGGCACGCCGACGTTTCCCGCGTCGCTCGCGTACCCGGGATTTCGCGACGCGAAATTTGTGCATCGCATCTCACCCGGCACGGTAGTGTATGGAGACGCGACGATGCTTTCGCAGTTGCCTGCAGCCTATGGCTACAAACCGGCGGTGCTCGTCGCTGCGCGCGTCGTCAGCCATCCGCGTCCCGCGATCGTTACATGCGATGGTGGACACAAAGCGGTTTCCGCAGATGCTGGAGTCCCGACGTGCATCGTCCTCGGCCATGAGGAACTGACCGGAATCGGACCGAGCGAGGAACATCTGCCGCTTACGGTGAGCGAAGGGGCGGAGCCGCCGCCGGTCGGCGAAGTACTTTATCTTTTGCCGCGGCATATTTGCCCGACGGTCAATTTGTTTGACGATGCGCTGATTGTTCGCGGCGGCGCGGTTGAAGCGGTCGAGGGCGTGACGGCGCGCGGGCGCGAAACACCGGTCGTGTTGCGCGGAGAGAACCGCGAACTTAGTCAGACTGCGACGCGATAGACGCGGAGCGAATCGAACGTCAGCTCGATTGATCGAAAAGGCCCGCGTTCTGGGAAACGTCCGCGGCTACAGGGTGGCCGTCATCGCTTCTTCATCTTCTTGGGCGCCGGCTTTTTGGCGGACGTCTTTTTCGAGGGGCCGGACTTCGGCGCGTATGCCACGCAATCGAGTTCAATCATCATCTTCGGATCGGCGAAGCCGCTCTCTACGGTCGTACGCACGGGATACGGCTTCTGAAAAATGCTCGCGTAGGTCGTGTTGTACCGCGAAAACAGCGTGATGTCGCTAAGGTGCGCGGTCACCTTCACCACATCGGCCAGCGAAGCTCCGTCGGCCTGGAGAATCGACTCCATATTCCGAATCGTGAGCTCGGTCTGCTCCTCGATCGTTTCGCCCCACATCTTGTTCGTCGCCGGATCGACGGGACCGGTGCCGGTCACGAAAACAAAATCCCCCGCGCGCCATCCCTGCGAATAAGCGCCCTGTGGCGGCGCACCACGCTTACTGGTAATCACGTATTTAGCCAAGACCGTCTCCTCACTTCAAATTAAGTGGCAGCGAACATCTATATCACGGCAGCGCGCCGGGAAACACGCCAGCCTCCGCTTGGGCCGACGTTGTGCTCGGCCAAAATGTCCTTCCTTCGATGCGGCTAGCATAACGGAACATCACCCCGCCCAACCTCGTACTTCCCTTTGCCTGTGGATTTTCCATGAACTTCCGACAAGACCATTTCTCGCCGCCATCGTCTTGAATAGTGGCGCGCTCGGTTTCTGTCTTCTGGTGGTCATCCGGCGGCCCCGACACTACACCCCGGGGTCGCCGCCAAATTTCCGACGGGGGTCTTGAGTCATGAATCTGGTGAGCCTGTGGCGAACGTTTCTTCGTGATCTCAATTTCGCTCTGCGCACGCTGCGACGCACGCCCGGCTTTACGCTCGTCGCAGTTCTGACGCTGGCCCTCGGCATCGGCGCGAACACCGCGATCTTCACGCTGCTGAACCAGGTGTTGCTCCGCCTGCTGCCTGTAAAAGATCCGCACAGCCTCGTAATGCTCACCA
>DATAMU010000283.1:0-3034 GCA_036266605.1 Candidatus Acidiferrum sp.
CCACTTTCCAAGATTCGCGACCCCAGCCTTCTCGGTGACGTCGATGAAGGTGCCGTCTCCATTGTTGCGATAAAGGATGCATCGCCCATACCCGAGCACGAGCAAATCCGGGAATCCGTCGTTATCATAGTCGCCGACGGCGACGCCCATCCCGAACAGTCCTTCGGCGCCCACCCCCGCCTTTGCGGTAACGTCAGTGAACGTCCCATCGCCATTGTTGCGATAAAGCGCGCTGCGCATCGCCGTCTTCGGCACGTAGAGTCGCGTCGGCGCGCTGTTGACGAGATAGAGGTCGAGTAAGCCGTCCTGATCGTAATCGATCCAGCCGCAGCCCGCGCCCATCGTCTCGATCAGGTATTTTTCGTTCGAAGCGGCGTTCTGGTGACGAAAGGTAATGCCCGCAGCAGCGGCAATATCCACAAACTTTATGTTCGTCGAATGCGACGATAGCAAAACACCGTGGAGCGACGGAACGACGGCCGCCGCACTGAGATGTTGCAAGAATTGTCGCCGGGTAAACGCCAAGTTGTTGCCCGCTGTCGGTCCGATGCAGGAGTAACAGATTATAAGTGTCCGAAATCAATACGCCGAAACATCACGTATACGAAGCCAAAATTTCGAAAGTCCGTTCGTTACCAACCGTAATAACAACACCGTCGTGATGCCGTCCACCGATACCTCCAGGCTTGCCGTTGACGCTGACTGCCCCAAGCTGATTTGTCTTTGGCAAGCGCAGCTTCACATGCAACTCCTTAGGAACAGCTCGCCGTTCGTCCCTCAGTTTCACCGTGGCACTGATCTTTTTCGCACTTCGATCCGTTTGCAACGAAAAATCGACCCGTCCCCATCGCGTAGCCGCACCATCGATCGCGACTTTCTTCCCTGACGCCACCCACTCACGAGGCAGCCCTTTCCCGAGATACAGCGTCTCGTCGTCAGAGTCTTCAAACACCAGCATCCATCGCACCATCAGCGGAATCGTCTGTTGCGCCGGGATACAGAACAACGACGCATCTCCTTCGAGTCCCGAAACTTCTCCCGCCGTCCAGCTTCCGCGATTGTGGTCGTGGTAGCGATGCGAATACAGAAACAACAAATATTCTTCCACGCGATCCAGCCGCAACAACATCTGCGCGTAGCCGTACGAAATGAACCCCAGAATCGCGCGGCTCTTCGGCTCCGCCGGCCCGACGTTCGCAACAACTCCCAGCGTCGTTGCGCCGTATCCACGCATACAATCCACAACGACATTGGCGAGATCGTCAGGCAGCATGTCGGCCTGTAGCAGCTCGCTGTACGGACGGTGCGCCCACAATTGCACCGGAATCTCGCCTTTCTTGAACGTCTCGCGAAACAAGCCGGGCGAACCCGCATACGGCCCGATGTAAGGCGGTTTCATCTCCGCACGAACATTCTTTCGCATCGTCGCTATCAATGTATCGCGCAACCTATCACTGCGCTTCGCCCACTCGCTCGCGCGCGCAGCAAATCCCTGCGACGGATTGCTCCGATCAAGGTCCATCCACACTCGGCTGAGTTCCTTCCATCCGCGTGCCGCAAACGCACTGTTGCCGTAGTATGGCAGCCACCACGTCATCGGTTTCGGGTGCAGCGCCGAGTCCGATTCGCTCCAACCGTGAATCAGTCCGTACCCCGCTTCGCTCGGCGGCAGTTTCAAACTTTCGTCATGAAGGCGTTCGAGAATCGCCGCGGTTGCTTCAATCTTCGCGCGATGCTTCAGCAAAAGTTCGCTGTCCTTCGTGTAGTCGAAATACTTCGCCAGCAACAAGAGTTCCAGCCCATACTGCGCCGTCTCGGGGCCACGCATGTTGACGTTGCCCGTCTCATCGACGAAGTCGGTGAAGTAGTTGTCGATAATCGCGCGCGCTGCCGCGAATCGCCCCCACTCCAGATTCGTGTACACCGCGCTCGTAAAAATATCCTGAAATCCGTCGTATTCAGGCCCGTAGTAGTCGCGGTCGACGGCGCCATATTTTGGATACACGCCGCCAGGCCGAACCATTAATTCCTTCGCGAACGCGTGCTTCGACAGATCGACCCACGACCCGTCTGCAAGCGACATCGCCGACAAATCGTTCAGCTGCTTATCCCAATAGTTGGCGAAAATCAGCAGAGCCCGAAAAAAATCTTCCGCGGGCGGCTCTACTCGGCTTGGAGGAAACGCCGGATAGCTGTAGCCATAAAACACCGACGTAATTTTTCCGCTTTCCACTCTCGCCGTCCGATGCCACGTTTGAACAATAAATTTATCTTTAGCCTCGACGTCTCCAAATACATCGACTTCCACATAAGACGCCTCGCCCGTCGGAAATACTTTTCGAACCGCTGGCATCCAACCACCGATCAATCCTTCAAAACGCCGTTCCGCGACGCCCTTTGCGCTCAATTCCGGAAAGTGCTGCTCGGGATGATAGGTTCGCGTGCTTCCGCGTGGCGTGACCGGCATCGTGTCGAAACATTCCTTCGTCCCGACAAACGTATTCCATGGCAACCGTTCTCCCCAACCTTGCCGCGTGGTGATTTTCGATTCCAGCGGCGGCACTGCCGACTTCACTCGCTCGGGATTGGGATCGTCGCCTCCCTCCAACAATTTGTCCGCGAGCAAGTCAGGACCAGAGACACCGATGTCGTCCAGGCTCAACCCGAGATAGGGCGGCTCGACGTCGGAAAACACCGCCTCAACATTCTTCGATAGAACTCGAACGGCACCGTTCGCCGAAATGAGCGTGAAAACGCCATCACGAGTGCGAAGGTCTTCGTAGGCTTTCCACTTCACGCCCGCGAATTCGAATTGCGACAGCAGTGTGTGCCCCTCGACATCAACTTTCACCGTGTCGCCGAAAGCCGGCGGCGAGGCTAAAACGGCGTCGCTCTCGCTCAGGCCCGTCCCGCCGAGTGTCGGAACGAGGCTCAGAGCGGAGCAAGCCTCCGCACCCAGTGTGCTTGCCGCCAGACTCCGAAGAAACCGTCGCCGATGCATAAGTGCCTTCCCAAGCGTGATATAAGGGCAGTG
>DATAMU010000284.1:0-3230 GCA_036266605.1 Candidatus Acidiferrum sp.
GCAAAAACTCGATCGGATCTTCAATCGTCAGGATGTGATACGCCTTCTCCGTGTTCATCTGGTCGAGGATCGCGGCCAGCGTCGAAGACTTGCCCGAGCCGGTCGGGCCAGTCACAAGAACGATTCCGTTTCTCAAACTGACAACTTCACGCAAAACTGCCGGCAGATTCAGCTTTTCGAAGCCGGGAATATCCATCGGAATCACGCGCATCACGATCGCGTAGGTCCCACGCTGACGAAACACATTCACGCGAAATCGTGCGACGCCCGGCAATCCATACGAAAGATCGGCCGAGCCGTCGGTCTCCAATTTTCGGAGCGGATGATCGTTTTTCCCGATGAGGTCGTGTGCGATGAGCCGCGTGTCGTCCGCGCTGAGACACTCCAGCCCTTTGAATTTCAGCTCAACCAGTTCGCCACTCACTTCGATCTGCGGTGCACGGCCCGGCGAAAAAATCAGATCGCTGACGTGCGAGCCCGACTTCAGCATTGCGGTGATGAGTTGCGCCGTCTGGATGCTTCGCAGAGTCGCGGGTGTTTGCGGTGTGGTACCCATGGATTTTTGCAATCTCCGTCAAAACGAGTCGGTGCGGTACATCGCCTGAAGAGGGCCTACCTGGCAAGAGCCCGCCTGGACCTGTCTAGTGTGTACGGGACTAGTACCCGCCCGCCAGCGAAGACCTTGGCTTCTGACGCGAGTCGATTACGTAGCTTTGTGGTGGCACGATGATCGGGGTGCGCGATTCGCGAGCTCAGAAATCTTCGAGTCCGATGAAGTCCAGCTCGTTCAAATACTTACATCTGTAGGGATAGCCGCAGCGGCTGGCCCTTCGCGACGGGCCCGAGGGTTACTCTGGAAAGATCGTTCACGATCCATGTGGCTCCTGCAGCTTTCAGCAGATCGTCGGCTTCGGTTGTCCGCAGCGCCAGGACTCGCGAATCGGCCGCGCGCCCGGCGCGAATTCCAGCCGGCGCATCTTCCACGACCACGCAATCTTTGGCCGCCAATCCAAGCAGTTCCGCACCCTTCAAATAAGGATCCGGCTCTGGCTTGAATCGCTTTACATCCCCCGAGGTCACAAGTTTTCGCGGCCGCGGCAACCCCGCCACTCGAATCCGCACTTCGGCCAGGTCCGGCGTGCAAGATGTGACGATCGCCCATTGGTCGGTTGGCAGCGCTCGCAAAATTTCCAGCACGCCCGGCAGTGGCACCACGCCATCGGTATCGCCGATCTCCCACTCCTCCATCTTTCGATTTTCTTCTTCGTAGTCGCCGTCGGGCATCAACTCGCGAAGCGTCATAATGCTTGGCCGCCCGTGCGCCTGCCGCACGACCTCTTCCGCGTTAAATCCGTATTGCACCGCCCATCGCGACCAGCATCGCGCCACGGCCGGCGTCGAATCCACCAAAACTCCATCAAGATCGAAAAGAATTCCTCGCGTTTGCACTTCAACCGGGCTGGCCAATGAACTCTCTCCTCCGCAATCGGACATAAAGTATCGCACGCATCCGGCGGTTGCCTGCAAAGGCCACCGCACTTCGCGCATATTCGCGAGCACAAAAAACACTCGCTCCATGCAGCGGAGCGAGTGTTCAAAGTTCATAAAAATCCGACAAGATGATCGCGAGTCGTTCGCTAAGCGCGGGACGGAATCTCGGTGTCTCCATAAACCTCATCCGCATATTTGTCGATCTTGTCGTTCGGCGGCAAGTCGCGCGTTACCGGGTTCTTCACGCGTCCCGACTTGTTCACCGCTTCGGTGCGTTGCCGTGTCGGATTCTGCTTTGTGCGCCGTACTCTCATACGTTTGGTGTTCATGTCGCACCTCTTTCGAAATTTTTTACCTGCGTGACCGCTGGCGGCGCCACCGAGTGCATGGCGACGAATAAACGAGTCTGTACCGATCGCCTTTGATTAAGACGACTTCCTCCTTCGCGGCACTTTCGCGCCCTTCTTCCGCGCTTCCGACAATCCGATGGCAATCGCCTGCTTGCGACTCTTCACGCGACCACCTTTGCCACCCTTGCCGGACTTCAGCGTCCCCTTTTTCTCGCGCCGCACTGCGCTTTCCACGCTCTTACTCGCAGCCTTCCCATAACGTGCCATCGCGTCCCTCCTCAACGACATCGCCCGTTATAGGCGCGCCGACACGTCTCCGCCATACAGTCAGTGGAGTAGAACCGAAATCCGAAAGGATGTAGTCCGTTCGTCCAGTTACATTGGTCTCCACAAGGATGGCGACGTAATCCTGCTAAAATCTGACGCCGTCAGATAAGTCCAGTAGCCTCGTCCACGGGTTGGATGCGGAATGAAAAAGAGAAAAACAGCGAAAACGAAAACCGACGAGTACTTCCTTGCAAGGCTCGACAACCTCTGTGAACGATTTCCGTACCTCACCGATCCCGATCTGAGAGAAGTCTTCCTTACAGAAAATAGAAACGAACTCAACCGCAAACCCCCTCGCAATTCCGAACTCGAAGCCCGTCGCCTCTTCGATGAATGGTTGAAGAAGAAGCCCAAACCATAAGCCCGAACAATAAGCTTCGAACGCGGATGGTCACTACGTCTATCTCGCTTCCTCCGCGAATCTCCGCGCCCTCAGCGTCTCGGCGTTATCTTTCCGTCCGTTCAGTTCCAGAATCATTGTTCATCACTTCACATAACCTTCACGGAGTTGGGAACCATCTGAAAACTTCATGGGCAGTAAAATGTAGTTGCACTATTGAAACTAAGGAGCAGCCCCGTGTATTCGTGGCAAGAACCTTATCTACAAGCCGCACAAGAAACCGACGACACCCGAATCCCGCACCACCTGCTCGAAGCAACCGCCGCCATCGAACAACGCCTGTTAAGCCCGATCGACGAAAAATCCGAAGAATTCCGCGCCATCAAAAACACCTGGCTGGGCATCCAAACCCTCCGCAAACAACTCTGACCACCCGCGGTTCCGTCGCTAGCAAAGCGCTTGGAACCTCGAATCTCAACAGCAAGTTTTCGATGGTCGTAGTGAAGGAGAAAATTGGGGTGGGAGACGGGATTTGAACCCGCGACATTCGGTGCCACAGACCGACGCTCTACCAGCTGAGCTACTCCCACCACTCAACCTCAGTTTAACACGAGAAGTTGGTGATGCGAACCGGTCGCCTTCGCCGCTATACCGCGCCGCTGCGGCAAATTAGCCGGAGTCTCCGACCGATGTGGCGACAAAAAGCCAGTACACAGAATTTG
>DATAMU010000285.1:0-2638 GCA_036266605.1 Candidatus Acidiferrum sp.
CGGAATCACAGGGCTGGAATATTTTCGCAAACAGCAACCGAACGCGGTACTGCTCGATCTCAAGTTGCCGGGATTGTCGGGCAAAGAGCTGTGTCGCGAGTTCAAGTCGATCGCATCATCGGTGCCGATCGTAGTGCTGAGCGCGAACGCCGAGGTCGAAGACAAGGTGTTGCTCCTCGAGCTTGGCGCGGACGACTACGTCACGAAACCGTTCAGCCCTCGCGAACTATTGGCGCGCGTGCGACGCGCGATGCGTCGCGGAGCGCTTAAAGCGCCGGCGACTTCGAGCGTGCCTACAAAATCCGTCAATCACGAAGTTCTCGTGTTCGGTGAAGCGAAAGTCGATTTCACCAGCATGGAAGCGGAGCAGGCAGGCAAGCCAGTCACGCTCACCGCGCAGGAGTTCAAGCTGCTGAAATTTTTCGCCGGCTCTCCGGGCCGCGTGCTTTCGCGCGACGAGTTGCTCAACGAAGTTTGGGGCTACCAGAATTATCCTTCGACGCGTACCGTCGATAACCACATCCTGCGGCTTCGGCAAAAACTCGAACCCGATTCCGCAAATCCTCGCTTCTTCCTGACCATTCATGGCGCGGGCTATAAATTCGTTCCCGGCGCCAGCGGATCTCCAACGGCTCAATGACCCTCCGCCGCACAGCCATGTCGCGTCTTCGCCTGCGCACGCAGTTGTTCCTTGCGACGCTGCTGACGATTTGCGCCATGACGGGTGGCTTGTTGCTGATCATCCGGCACACGGTGAGCGTGGAAACGTATCGTCAGGTGCGCGACGGCACGGAAGACTCGATCCGCGCGTTCGAAGGCGTGCAGCACCAGCGCGAGCGCCAGCTTTCGAGCAGCGCCGCGATGATCGCCGAAATTCCGCTGCTGAAAAGCCTGATGACAACGGGCCATGCGCCGACAATTCAGGATGGCTCGACGGCGTACTGGAAGCTCGCGGGCAGCGATCTTTTTGTTCTCGCCAAGCCCGACGGTGAGGTTGTCACGCTTCACGTCACCGATCAGGGATTCCCGCCAGAAGCCGCCGAACGCGACATCAAACGTTCCATGGCTCAAGGCGACACCGCTTCGTGGTGGTACGACAACGGCCGCCTCTACTGGGTTTTCCTTCGGCCAATCACCGCGGGTGCTGGTCCTGAATCGCGAGAACTGGGTATCCTCGCGATCGGCTACCAGGTCAACTCGAGCGTCGCCCAACAACTCGCGCTCGTTGCGCAAAATCAAATCGCGCTCGCAACCGAACACGACGTCATCGCCTCGACCTTGCCGCAAAAAGATGAGGCGATGCTCGCGGACTTGATTCGCAAGTCCGATGCGCAGGTGAGGCCGGATTCCACCGAAGTCGCGCTCGAAACCGATCACTACGCCATCTCTTCTGTTTTGCTGCACGGCGCACTGCCGTCGCCCGTCCGTTGCTATGTGATGATGCCGCTCGCGCCGATCGACGGATTCCTGCGGCGGCTGACGCGCACAATTTCGGTGCTTGGCGTTTCAGCCGTGGTGTTCGGCGCGCTGCTGTTTGGTTTCGTCTCGCGCACGATCACCAAGCCGCTCGACAATCTCGTCGCCGGCGTCCGCGCGCTGGCGGGAGGCGACTACACCTACTCAATCGTGCCTGAAGGCACCAGCGAAATCGCCGAACTCAGCACCGCTTTCGCAAAGATGCGCAGCGAGCTCGCCGCCTCGCAGCAAAAGCTCATTGAGCAGGAGCGCATCGCCGCGCTCGGCCGCGCCGCCAGTTCCCTTTCGCACGATTTGCGCCACTACCTCGCCGCCGTCGTGGCCAACGCCGAATTCCTGTACGAAGCCGACGAACTCCACCTGGACAAAAGCGAGATCTACAAAGAAATTCAGACCGCTTCCACGCAGATGACCGATCTGATCGACTCACTGCGCGAACTCGCTTCGCAGCGCTCGGCGATTTCTCCGCAGCCAACCGACCTCGATCAAATCGTACGGCGCGCCGTTGAAGCCGTCCGCGTGCGCCCGGAATTTCGCTCGCGCACAATTTCTCTCGTCGCCAACGGCGGCACCGAAGGCGTCTTCGATCCCAAAAAGCTCGAGCGCGCGTTCTTCAATCTCGTTCTCAACGCCTGCGAAGCGACTCCAGACTCCGACGGCCGCGTCACCATCGATATTCAAAATCGCAAAGACACGTTCGAAGTCCGCGTCATCGACGAGGGCTGCGGCATCCCGCCTTCGATTCGCGCGACCGCCTTCGACCCCTTCGTCAGTTCCGGCAAGCCCAACGGCACCGGCTTAGGCCTCGCCATCGTCACCAAAATCGTGCAGGACCACGGCGGCTCCGTCTCGCTCGAGCGCAGCACCGAGTCCGGCACCGTCATGCTCGTCCAACTCCCGCGCCATCCCATCCCCGTCGCCTACCACACCGATTCCTTCGCCTGAAATCCGCGACTGGCGCGTAGATCTGGTTTTCTTGTGAGATCAAACCGGAAGGAATTGCGACTCTGCGTTTCTGCAAAAAATTTGGAGGCGCGGGCGGGAATCGAACCCGCGAATAGCAGCTTTGCAGGCTGCCGCCTTACCACTTGGCCACCGCGCCCCTGCACAGTGACGCGATCACAAAATCGCGCCACCGTGAAATTCCATCAACTCAATTGTA
>DATAMU010000286.1:0-3579 GCA_036266605.1 Candidatus Acidiferrum sp.
CGCCACAATCACCGTCATATCGTCCGCCTGCTCCGGCGTCCCAGCCCATTCCTCCGCGGCCGTCATCAGCGATTCGGCTACAACCTTTGGCGGCGCAGCCTGCACGTAAACCGCAGCTTGCTGCAATCGCTTGATGCCAAACTCTTCACCGTAGACATTCTCCGGCTCGACCAAACCGTCGCTGTACGCCACCAGGATCGCATTGTCCGGCACATGGACCATCTCTTCGTCATAGCAACAATCTTCCACGACGCCGAGCACCATGCCGCCTTTGTCGAGGTGCAGAGCGCCGCCCTGTGAAATCAAGAAAGACGGCAAATGTCCGGCATTCGTGTAGCGCAGTGTCCTCGTCGCGCTGTCGTATACCGCGATGAAAAACGTCGCGAAGCGATCGTCGCCAGTGTTGCGGACCAAATGTCGGTTTAAACGCGCTACAAGTTCCGCCGTGCTCGTAGTTTCGCTTCCCGCCGTCAACAACTGGCTGCGCAGCGCGGCCTGCAAGCTCGCCATCAGCAGCGCGGCAGAAATTCCCTTCCCCGAAATATCCGCCAACGCGATCGCAATGTGCGTCGGACTCAGTTGAATGAAATCGTAGTAATCGCCGCTGACCGATCGCGCCGCTTTGCAGATCGCTTGGATATCGACACCCGGCACCTTCGGCAATGAGCGCGGAAAAAGCTGAGTCTGTACTTCGCGCGCGATCGAAATTTCATTCTCGAGCCGCTGCCTCTTTTTCTGTTCTTCGATCAACCCGCTGATCGAACCGGTCATCAGATTGAACGACTCGGCGAGCACGCCAAGCTGATCGCGCCGCTCGATGCGCACTCGATGCGTCAGGTCCCCGCTCTGGACATATTGTGTCGCGTGATACAGGTCCGCGATCGCCTTCGTGATTTGCCGCGTCAGCACGACACCAGTAATAAACGCCGCGATCCAGATCAACAAAAACACCACGGCAAAAACGACAAACAGCAACAGATAAAAGTCGCGAAGCTCTCCCAGCGTCGAAAACATCCGCCCATTCAGCCGCGTCGGCCGCGCACTGAAGACGGCAAAAACCGGGTTGGGCTTGGCGACAACACCGTTTGTCCCAATCGAAGCAGCGTCTTCCAGCCGAGACACCACATTCACCGAAGGCTCCAGCCAGAATCCCGCCGGTTGCAGCACGCGATTCTTCGCGATGATTCTTCCTGCCGTCTCGTATTGCGCTCCGCCCGTCGAATAAATCACGCCGCGCGGCGGCCCTCCGTTGTACGGCTCGGTCAAATTCAGTTGAATCGCACCCAAATCGGGCGCCACCGTCGCGAGCAACTCCGGCGTCATCGGCACGCGGAGCCAAACCATTCGCCGGTTCTGCGTGTCGCCCAGCATACGCATGCTGACGATCGACAACGTGCCGTCTCGCTGCAGTAATCCCGAAAAATATCCGCGCTCCGGCGTTCCCAGCCTTTGCAGCAAGTTCTCCAATTGGCCCACATCGTTCGAGAATTCGATCGTCAGTCCCGGAAGTTCGCGATCGTGCACCGTGTGCGATTGCGCCGCCAGAACCCGTTCGGACTCCGCTTCCGTTACTCCCTTTGGGACGAACTCGTGTGCTGCCGCGATGTGTTGCGAGATGTCCGTCATCATCTCCACCCGGCGGTGCAAATCCTCGTAAAGCAGATACGCGCCGAGCTGCGAATAAAGAAAATTGCCCGCGAGCACGACGAACGTCATGATGAGCAGAATGGGAACGACCGCAATGAAGAGGTACGCGACGATGAGGCGGTTGCGCAGACTCCAGAGCAGCCGGTTGCGTCCCCAGGCGATGGCGCGAACGATGAGATAAACAGCGGCAATCAGCGCCAGGTATTTGACGAAACTGACGCCTCCGCCGCTGAACGACGTTGTGGCGGCGAGCGCTCCCGCCACGAAGACCACTAGCGCGACGATATCCAGCCGCGACAGTCTTCGCCAGAAATCCTGAAATTGGGGACGAGGAGCGCTCATATTTTCCGCAAGTACCCACCGGCCCGGACCGCGCCGCCAAGAGACTACTCTACCTGAACTCGCCGATCACTCCGAATTTAGACGCCATATTCACTGTTGCCAATCCAGCATGGGAACAGCAAGATGCTCGCATCCGAAATGACTCCGTTCGTAAGGACCCTCGATGAAACTTGGCCGCCGCAAATTCCTGCTCGCAAGCAGCGTCTCAGCCATCGCGGCGCAAATTCCGCAATCTCTCGCCGCGTCGACCTCTGCAGAAATCGTGGGCCGCAGCAAAAGCCAAGCGGCGCAAGCCGCCTCCCGTCCAAAACTCTGGAACGCTCAGTGGATCTGGTATCCGGGTCAGCTCGCCGCCTACCGACATTCTCGCCGCATGCGCCTCGCGATGGATCGCTGCGCTTCCGTCGGCTACCCCGCAAATTTTCGCCAACCGCTGACGCAGGCCTACTTCAGAAAATCCGGCGCCGCCACGAGCGATACCGAACTGCGTTGGGCCGGCCCCACCGCTAGAATTCGCACCATGATCGGCGGAGTCGGCCGTGACATCACTAGCCGCCGCGCAATCATGCACGCTGGTCAATCCGGAATCGAAGTACAAATCGACTTTTCACAAACGATGCCGTGCCTCTTGCTCGAGGGCGGCACGTTTTCCACCGATGCGAACTGGGAAGCAAGTCTGGATGGCGAGCACTGGGTCCGCGCCGAAACCTCCACAACAGCTACGGCCACCGCAACAGCCGTCACCTCCGACCCAGATCTCCTCCCCGACGCTTCCCGGGAAATCACCAAGACACTGCCCGTAATTCGTTCCGTCGAACCCAACGGCCCGCCGCAAACCTCATATTCCGTCGCCGCAGGACACGATGCTCTACTCGACTTCGACGAAACTGAGTTAGGCACTCTCGTCTTCGAAATCACCGGACAAGGTACGCTGACAGTCCAGGTCGGCGAATCCATTCCCGAAGTCCGCGATCTCGATCAACGTTTATTCGAACAGTACGCGCTCGCGCCCATCAACCTGACCGGGCAAACCCAACGCATTTCCCTTCCCGAACGCGCCCTGCGCTATGTCCGCTTCTCCACCACGGGCGCCGCCAACATCAAAAATGTACATTTCGACGCAAGTATCTGGCCTGCTGAAGAGAAAGGCCATTTCGAATCCAGCGACGCCGACCTCAACGCCATCTGGACAACCGCTGTCGCCACGCTCCGCTCCAACATGCACGACTTCTACCTCGACGGAATTCGCCGCGACGGACTGCTCTGGCACGACGGCCCGCTATGCCTTGACGCCTACGAACGCGTTTTCTTCGACGCCGATCTTTCCCGCCAGACGCTCATCGGCGAAACGCTTCCCGAGCATCCTTCCATCCGCGACATCGGCATCATCGATTCGCAGATGTACGACATCATCGGCTTCGAGAGCGAATATATGGTCCGCGGCGACGCCTCTTTTTCACTCATGTTTCGCGATCGCATCGAAGACATACTCCGCTTCTACAATCCGCTGCAGGATGACCGTGGCTTCCTCAACGCAGCCAATGTGCAGCCGTACGGATTTTTCCCCGACTGGTCCGCGACGCAGCAGAC
>DATAMU010000287.1:0-5150 GCA_036266605.1 Candidatus Acidiferrum sp.
CCTCTCTTGCGGCAGGCCACTGATAATGTTAACTTTACAATTCGTTACGTGCTGATGATTCTGTTTCGTGGGTGCAACGTTTTTAGGTGGCGAATCGGGTCATCGGAGCATCGTCCCAGATCAAACAGGTCCACAGGGTGCGGGTGCGCTGTGCGCGTTATGACCCGCGATATGATTGTCGCATTCGGTCCGCGGTTGATGCGGATGCCTCACTAGCATGAGCGAAAACCTTTCCCCTTCGACACGAGATTCGGAGCGCCCGGCGGGTGTGCGCACAGCCACGGCCGTCGATCGGCGCGAGCCCGTGTATTGGCGCGTGGAAGGATCGCTGTTCCAGGTCGGCGCGATGCGCCCGGTCGGTTTTTTCACGTGGAATTCGCAGAGCTTTTCCGAGCGATGGGCGCGCCGCCTGGGCATGGCCGGAATGGCGCTGTCGCGGCCCTTTGCCTACGCCGCGAGTCGCACATTTGCGACGCGATTTTTGCATACGCTGTTGCGCGGGGTGAGCCGCGACCGGCTCGACTTGCTTGGCGAAGAATATTTTCAGTACGTGTTGAAACAGGACTTGCGCAAAGACGCGAGCGAAAAGCTGCTCGAAGCCGTGCGCGGCGGCCAGCGCGTCGTGCTCGTCGGGCAATTGCTCGATCACATCATGCGCCCGCTGGCGAATCACTTCGGAGTGGAGTCTTTCATCTCCAATCGCATGGAATTTCGCGATGGGCATGCGACCGGGCGATTGCTCGATCCTGTCGTGCGGCCTCGCGGGCCATTCGCGTGGATCTCTGGCGGCTCGGCGGACGGACGAATATCTCGAGAGAAGTTATTGCAGCGGCTTGGCTGGACGAAGTTGTCGGAGAAATTGCAGGCGGCGGAGCAATCGTCGGTGCACCCAACTCCCGCGGTTGGCCGTGCCGTGGCGCGGCTCGGCGACACGCCGCGCGTTGATCATCTGTCGGTGCGTCAAACGCTTGCGGGCAAGCACATCATGCTGGTCGGCGTGACCGGCTTCATCGGAAAAGTCTGGCTCGTCGATTTGCTCGAAAATATTCCCGACATCGGAAAAATCACACTGTTGATTCGGCGCAATCGCACGACGTCGGGGCTGCGGCGCTTCGAGAAAATTGTTGAAGAGTCGCCGACACTCGATGTTTTGCAGGAAAAGTACGGCCGAAAGCTTGGCGCGTTTCTCAAAGAGAAGGTCGAAGTCGTCGAAGGCGATGTGAGCCAGCCAGGCCTGGGCATGGATCCCGAGACGCAAGCCCGCTTGAAAAAATCGCTCGATCTCATTGTGAATAGCGCCGGACTGACGGATTTCAATCCGGATTTGCGCGATGCGCTTTCCTCGAACGTGGATTCGGCAACGAATCTGGTCGATTTTCTGCGGCAATCCGATCGTGCAGGGCTGATGCATCTTTCGACCTGCTACGTCGTCGGAATGCGCGATGGCCGCGTGGACGAAGATCTCGAAGACAACTACAACCCGAAATTCGACAAGACTTTCAGCGCTGCCGACGAGATCGAATCGCTTCGGGAGATGATTCGCAATGTCGAAGAGCGCTCGCAGAGCCCGGAGTTGACGAAAGGCTTGCAGCGGCAAGCGCTGGGCAAGGGCGCAGACGCCTCGAAGGCGCCGGCTGCGGAACTCGACGGCGTGTTGAAACGCAATCGCGCGCGGTGGGCGAAGAATCGCCTCACGCGAGCGGGAATGCGTCGCGCGCAACATCTGGGCTGGCCGAATACGTACACGTTCACGAAGAGTCTTGGCGAGTCGGTGCTGTCGCGCCTCGGCAAAGACTTGCCGATCGCGGTCGTGCGTCCATCGATTGTGGAAAGCTCGACGCGTTCGCCGTTTCCCGGGTGGAACGAAGGCATCAACACTTCGGGGCCGCTCTCGTATTTGCTCGGCACAAATTTTCGCCAGCTTCCGACGAACGCACGCAAATGCCTCGACGTAATTCCCGTCGATATGGTGTGCCGCGGGATGTCGCTTATCGCCGCTGCGGTGATTGCACGCAAAAATGCGCGCATGTATCAGCTCGCGACATCGGCGGTGAATCCGGTCAACATGGGCCGCAGCATCGAGCTCACCGGCCTCGCGCATCGCAAATATTACAAGCGGCAGCCAGGTATCGATCCGTGGCTCAAGGTGAAGTTCGAGACGATTCCGGTTTCCAAGCAGCGCTACGAGCGCATGTCGATCCCGATGCAGAAAGCTGTCGTGTCGCGGATCAATCGTGCCGCGACCACGCTGCACATGAAAAAAGGCCCGCTCGCGCGTGCGGAACGCGATCTTGGCCGCGCCGAAAAATTGATCGAGCTGTATGAGCCGTTCATCCTCCACAACGAACACGTATTCGAGTGCGAGAACGCGCGACTGCTTTCCGCCGCGCTGCCGGCCGACGAAAAGCATGCGTTCGAGTTCGACCCCGAATCGATTGACTGGTGGAACTACTGGATTAACATTCACATTCCGGCGCTGCGCCGCTGGTGCTATCCGTTGATGGAGGGCCGCCCGTTGGAATCGCGAACGCCGCGAGAGATGGACTGGGCTGGCTCGTCGCAAACGGCGCAGTCAGCTTCGGCGCCTGCACGCGCATCCGCGGCTGGAACCTCAGCGCAGCCGGCTGATCCTTTATGGCGATCTTCGTAACCGGCGCGACCGGCTATCTCGGCAGCTATCTGGTCGCAGGACTCCTGACCGGATACCGCGAGCCGCTGAATCTGCTCGTGCGCGCGAAATCCGACCAGGAAGCGCGCGAGCGATTGTGGCAATCGCTGCAACTGCATCTCGATTTTCCGGAATTTTTCGAGTATCTCAATTCGCGCATCACGATTTTTCGAGGTGAGCTGACTTCGGAACGCTTCGGTCTATCCGACGATGAGTATCATTCGCTCGTCGATACGACGAACTCGCTGATTCACTGCGCGGCTTCGCTCAATCGCAAATCCGAAAAGCAGTGCATGAACGTGAATCTTCGTGGCGGGCTGGAAGTGATTCAACTCGCGCGGCGGGCGCAGAACCGCAACGGTGTGTTGCGTTATTCGCACGTCTCGACGGTGGCGGTGGCGGGAAAGCGGCAGAACGAAGTCGTGAAAGAAGACGAATCGATCGACTGGGCGCGCTCCGACTACGATCCCTACGCGCGCACGAAAAAATTCGGCGAGCACATGGTGCACCAGTTGCTTCCGGACGTGCCGCACACGATTTTCCGCCCCGCGATCGTGATGGGAGACAGCCGTCGCGCCGAGACTTCGCAATTTGATATGGTGCAGGCGTTCGATGTGCTGGCTCGGCTGCCGGTATTGCCGCTGCGGCCCGACGATCGCATCGACATCGTTCCAGCGGACTACGTGGGCGGCGCAATCGTGAAAATTCACCAGAAAGCCGAGCCGTCGTTCGGCATCTATCATCTGTCGGCGGGAACCGGCGCGCAGACCTATCGCGAAATTACGACGGCGCTTGCAGCCGCCGGCGGTGGAATGAAACCAAAATATCTGCCCTCGCTCGGCAAAACATTTTCCAAGACCGTCGATCGTTTGTCGCGCCGCAACAGCTCCGTCGGACGTGGCGCTTCGCTGCTTAAAGTTTTCTGGCCCTATCTCGACTGGAACACGGTCTTCGACAATTCGCGCGTCGTCAGCGAAATGGCTGGCGTGCCGCCGGCGAAATTCACGACATACGCGCATCGCCTGCTGAAATTCAGCCGCGAAAATAAATTTAAATATCCGGCGAAGCCCTGGCCGTCGAATCCGAAGACCGCGCCAGCGGCGAGCAATCCAGTCGCCGCGGGGAGTGCGCACGCATGACGGACTTCTTCCTCGTCGCGTGGGTCAGCACGCTGATCCAGCTCCGTCGCTTCAGCTGGATGTTCGGCCTCGGCAAGCGTTGGACTCCCGGCGAAAAATTGAAAATGCTCTTCGCCGGCTACAACGGTACACGCAACACCGGCTCCGACGTGCGCGTGCAGGAAATGATTCGCCAATGCCGCCACGTACTCGGCGCCGAAAATGTCGATTTCAGCGTGATGTCGCAGGACTTCAATCGATCCAAGGGATATTTCGAGGGCACCCGCCAGGTTCACCTCCCCGACATGTTCCCGCCGTTTTTGTCGCGCGAAGTGAAAGCGAATCACGGCGTCATCACCTGCGAAGGCTCGATGTTCAAGAGCAAATTCGCCAATGCGCTGACCACGATGATGATCGGCTCGCTCGGCCTCGCTTCCGCCGAAAATAAAATCTCCGTCGGCTACGGCGGCGAAGCTGGTGCAATGGATCCGCTCATTCGCGACATGTGCGAGCGTTACGTCCACGATTCGCTTGTCATCACGCGCAACGTCGAATCGCAGGACTTACTGCGCAAACTCGGTGTTCCCACCGAACTCGGCACCGACACCGCGTGGACCTTTGAGCCGAATCCGCCCGAGTACGCACGAAGAGTTTTGCGCGAAGCCGGATGGGACGAAAAAACTCCGATCCTCGTGCTCTGCCCGATTCATCCCTTCGTCTGGCCCGTCAAAGCTTCGATCGCGAAATACATCGCCCGCATCACCACCGGTGCCTACAAAGAATCGCAATATCGCACCGTCTATTTCCATGAATCCGGCGCTGAAGTCGATCGCAAGTTCAAACGCTACATCGACGGATTCGGCAAAGCCGCCGCCGCATTCGTCGCGCAGCACAAAGTCTTCCCGATTCTCGTCGCGATGGAACGGCTCGACGCTGTGGCCTGCCGCGCGATGCGCGAATTTTTGCCGAGCGCGCCAATCTTCACCTCCGACGACTACAACATGTTCGAGCTCGTCTCGATTCTGCGCGTTTGCTCGTACATGGTCGCCTCGCGTTATCACGGCATCGTGACGTGCATGCCCGCGCTCGTCGCGTCCGCGGGTGTCACGATGGATGAACGCATCCGCAACCTCATGCGCGAACGCGGCCACGAGCATCTTTTTCTCACGGTCGATGATCCAAACCTCGAAACGAAGCTGCTCAGCGTAATGGAAACGCTGTACAACACCGCCGATTCCGTACGCGAAGGCATCGGACAGACTGTGGTTCGCAATCTGAAGGTCATGGCGCGCATGGGCACGATTCTGGAGGACGTCGTCCGCCAGACGTATCCCGAATTTCCTCTACGCACCGGCGTTTTGAGC
>DATAMU010000288.1:0-8357 GCA_036266605.1 Candidatus Acidiferrum sp.
CGTAGGTCGCAGCAAACATTCCGTATTGCGGCGCGATTCCGGCAAAAGCTTCGAGTGTTTTCTGCGCGAATTCGTAGTAACGAGCGTCGCCGGTGTAGGCGTGCATGCGCACAAGCGCGATCGCAGCGATGGAATTTGCGCCGGGCGTCGGCGAATCCTGGAACGGCTTGCGCCGCACTTCGAGTCCGCCCATCGGCGCCGCGTCGTGCGGACGATCGAAGAAACCGCCGCCTTCGGAATCCCCGTAGCGCGTCATCGCATTGTCGAGCGTGCGCTTCGCCGCTTCGAAATAGCGCGGATCAAGCGTCGATTCGTAGGCGTCGAGCAGCGCGATAACGCCAAACACCTGATCGTCGAGCGAGCCTTCGAGCACGGGGCCGCCCATGCGATGGCTGAAGCCGCGCGATTCGCTCCACGTTTCGCGCAACATGCGGTCGAGCGTTTTAAGCGCGAACCGGTGACACCCGCCCCCGAGGCTGCCTCCGAAGACGGTCGCTGCGGAGAGATAGGCGGACACAAACATCGCGTTCCAACTGACATACATCGTGCGGTCGATGTAGGGAGTCGGACGTTCTTTCCTGACCGAGAACATTTTTTCTCTTGCGCCCGAGATGGCGAGGCGGACGCTGGATTCTTCGAGACTGAGAGTTTTCGCGATCTCGCGGATGTCGCGCGCGACCCACAACACATTTTTCGCGGGATTGTGATGCATCTCGCCGTGGGCTTCGACGTCGTAGTACAGCTCCATGACGCGCGTCTGCACGGGCGGAAGAGCGGCGCGGAGTTCGTCGAGCGTCCATGTGAAATAGTCGCCGTCGTCGTCGAGCGAATAGTCCGCGTCCTGGCTGGCGTAAAAGCCGCCTTCGCTTTGGTCGGAGAGCGTTTCGTTGACCCAGTTGACGATGCCTTCGGCGGTTTCGCGCAGGAACGGATTCAGCGTGACTTGCCAGCCGTGGAGATAATTCCGCAGCAGTTCGGAATTGTCGTAGGACATTTTTTCGAAGTGTGGAACGAGCCAGCGCTCATCAACGGAATAGCGATGAAATCCCCCGGCGAGCTGATCGTAGACTCCGCCGCGCGCCATTTTGTCGAGCGTGGTTTCGGCGATGGCGAGCAGATGCTTTTCTTTTGTTTGCTGATACCGCTCGAGCACGAGATCGATCGCGGAAGAGTGCGGAAATTTGGGCGACCGGCCGAAGCCGCCGTTCTTGATGTCGAACTGCTGCGTGACCGATTTGATTTGCGCGGTGACGACTTCGGGATCGAACGCGGCTCGCGCGCCGGTAAAGACTTCGGCTTGCGCCACGGCATCGACGAGTGAACCGGCGGCGCGCTCGAGATCGGCACGCTTATTTTTGAAGGCATCGGCTACGGAGCGCAGGACGCGTTTGAATCCGGGCCGCCCGAACTGATCGTCGGGCGGAAAATATGTGCCGCCGAAAAACGGACGTCCGTCGGGAAGCAAGAAACCGGTGAGCGGCCATCCGCCCTGGCCGGAGAGCGCGCTGATCGCCGATTGATAGCGCGAATCGACGTCGGGCCGCTCGTCGCGATCGACTTTCACAGGCACGAAATTTTCATTGATGATCTGCGCAATCTCGGCGTTTTCGTAGCTTTCGCGGTCGATGACGTGGCACCAGTGGCACCACACGGCGCCGATGTCGAGCAGAATTGGTTTGTCTTCCGATTTTGCGCGCGCGAAGACGTCTTCGTTCCATTCATGCCAGTCGATGGGTTGGTGCGAGGCCGAGCGCAGGTAGGGGCTGGCGGAATCTTTCAATTTATTTTCGTGATGGTCGGACAACGGAATCCTTTCGACTAACGCGCTGGAGCGTGAAACAACTGTTACTCGGGAATGGGCCTCGCCGAAAACGACGCGCTTCGTCTATTGCACGACATCGCCGGGGCCGATGTCGCGCGGATCGAGCGGCTTACGGCCGGCGAAGCCTTCGTCCTGGCGATGATAAAAGCGGATGCGATCTTCGCCGAGACGCCAGCAGAGATACACGTCTTCGTTGTTGATGCGCGAAGGAAAATCGAGCAGGCCCGTGTCGAGATCCTTGATGATGCATCCCGTTTCGAGAATGCGACTGAGCGCCGAGCGCATCGTTTCCGCGAGCTGCGTGTGTTCCAAGCGCAGAGTCGCGAGCTTTTCATACGGGACGATCACGCCGCCCATCATCATGATGCGCGTGGACACCGCCGACAAATCGGTTTCGAGCCCGGCAAGCTTTTTGCGGCAGTCCATCGCCTCAAGCAAAAACGGCTCGACTTCGCGGCGAGCGCGCTCCGCTTCGGTCAGCGTGAACATTCTCGGTTCAGGCTGCGAATCTTCCGGCGAGTCGTCCTGCTCGTCGTCTTCGTCAGGCATGAAATCTCCGTTTCATCGGGGACGCCACTACAGCGATGCTAACGTAATCCGCAGGATGGGTCGAGGACTAGTGGCGGCGAGAATAAATTTGCGTGGCGAATTTGAAGATTGCAGCCACTTGCGTTGGATGATGGATATCGTGAGATGGTTCGGCGGGGCGCGGAAAAAGTGTTGTGAGAGCCGCGATTTGATTTGTATTGCTCAGCCGCCGATGTAGACCATCGTGCGCGATGGCGGAGCGAAGTCGGGCTCGTTGATACGGTGCCCTTCTTCTTTTTCGTTCACGACGGAGCGGATATAAAGGGATAGATCTTCGTCGCTCGCACCTTCGCGCAGCAATTGTTTCAGGTCGTGGTCGTCCTTGCTGAAAAGGCACGTGCGGAGCTTGCCGTCGGCGGTCAGGCGAATGCGCGAGCAGTGGCCGCAAAAGGGCTGCGTCACCGGGGCGATCAGGCCGATTTCACCGGGCGCTCCGTCGGCAAAGCGATACTTGCGCGCGGTCTCGCTTTTTTCGTGCGGAATTTGCTGAACGGGCCAGCGCGCGTGAATGCGCTGATAGATTTCGGCCGCCGGAACCACGAGGCCTCGATTCCAGTGGCGATCGGCATCAAGTGGCATGAATTCGATGAAACGCATCACCAGGCCGCGTTCGCGGGCGAACTGGGCGAAGGATTCGACTTCGTCGTCGTTGATACCGCGAACGAGCACCGCGTTCACTTTGGCGGGTGCCAGCCTTGATGCTTGCGCGGCTTCGATGCCGCGCATCACGGCGCTGAAAGATTTTGTGCGGGTGATTTTTTCGAACTTCGCGGAATCGAGCGAGTCGAGGCTGATGTTCACTCGGCGCAGCCCGGCCGCGATGAGGCGATCGACGCGCTCTCCGAGCAGATGGCCGTTGGTCGTGATCGAGAGGTCTTCGACGCCATGCGCGGCGAGCCGGCGTATAAAATCTTCGACTCCGTCGCGGACAAGCGGCTCTCCGCCGGTGACGCGGATTTTGCGAATGCCAAGGCTGACGAAAACTTGCGCAAGGCGGTCAAGTTCAGGCCAGGTGAGGAGTTCGTCGTGGTCGCGATAGTTCTCGGGGTCGGCGGAGCGGCAATAGACACAACGGAAATTGCAGCGATCGGTGACCGAGATACGCAGGTCGGTGATGGCGCGGCCGAATTTGTCGCGAAGAGGCATTTTGCTGCGCCTTCGCCACCCGCTGTGAGAGCGGTTGCGAGGCTCACACCAGTCTACGCCTCGCGAAATAACGCTGCAATTCGGGCACATCGAGATTTCAGCGCGGTAAGCCAAGCCAAATGTTTGTGATACAGTTTTCGCCACGTCATGCAGATCTTCGTTTTGGGCGCCGGCGCGACCGGCTCGCTCCTCGCACAACTCCTCGAGAAACAAGGGCATACCGTTTGGTGCGGCGACCGCGACCCTGAACGCGCGCGGCGATTTCTCGGTAAACGCAGCACGATCGCGGTCACCGAGGTCAACGCGCGGAATTTGCTCGGCATCGTGCGCGCGGCGCGCGGATCCAACCTGATCGTCAATGCGTCGGCGTCAGTCTTTAATCAGATCGTGATGCGCGCGGCGCTGCGGCTGCGGGCGCACTACGTCGATCTGAGTTCGCACCTCACACGCAATCCCTTTAAAGCGGAGCAGTTTGGTTTTGCGAAGCGGTTTGAAGAAAAGAGGCGGATCGCGCTGATCAACACCGGCGCAGCTCCGGGCCTTACCAATTTGCTCGTCGCACGAGCCGCGGAAATGCTCGATCAGGTCGAGTCGGTGCAGATTCGCTTGTATGAAAGCAGCGAGAGCGCCGATCCGATTTCGCAGTGGTCGCCCGAAGTGACGTTTGATGAGGCGATTTCAAGCCCGCGCGTCTATCGCAACGGCAAATTCAAGATGGAGAAGCGGTTCGCCGAGCTGGAGAAATTTCGCTTCGCCGATCCGATTGGCAGCGCGAACGTTGTCCTCGCCGCGCAGGACGAGGTGGGCACGATTCCCTACTTCATTCCGATGCAAGATATGGATGTGAAAATCGGCGGGAACGAGTTTGATCGATTGAGGCGGTGGTACAAACAAGGGAAATTGTCGAAGTCGCGCGGCATCGTGCGGCAACGATTTCCGCAGACGTCCTCGCCGCGCGCGATCGCGAAATTAATCCGGCAAGGCGTGCTGCAAAACGCGCGCTTCGCCGCCGCGGTGCTGGTTCGCGGCGTGAAACGTGGAAAAGGCAATAAGGCGGACGAGCGTTTGCTCATTCGAACCGATTGCCACTTCCCGACCCTCTACCAGATTCGCCAGCAGGGGCTTTACACCACGCCAGTCGCCTACGCGACGGCGCACGTCGCGGCGCTCTTCATCAAATATTTCCCCCGCGATGCAAAGGGCGTGTTTGCGCCCGAAACTTTGCCGGGCGACACGCGCCGGGCCATCATCGCCGGCATTCGAAACAACAAAGTGAAGATTGCGCAGAGAATCACAAAGCTGAAGCCCGACGACTTCGACGATCTATAGCTTAAGTTCGCGGCCGGTGGCCAGATCCGCAAAACCGATCGCCCATCCAAGTCCGCAAAATCAAAAGAGTTAAGCTCTACGCCGGTGTGCGCCGCAAACTCCCTTCCCCCACAAAGCCTTTAGAATGACATCCTTGCACCATCTCGCCGTGCAACCCGCTTAGAATCATATCCTTACAAAAAGGGGAGGGGGGTCCCCCTCCCCCAAATCACACATCGTTCCGTGGATCCCGTAGGGGCGCAGCACGCTGCGCCCCAGCTTGCCCTGGCGTACTGGATCACGTCCTCTGCCTTTGTTGACGTTGCCGCCCCGCGTCGGATGTTACGGGCGTGCCTCAAAAATGAGGTTGAACGGCGTCTGCGTCGCCCGGCGGAAACTCGAAAATCCTCCGCTAGTCACGACGTCGCGCAACCGTTTCTCTCCAGCCTGCGCGCCGAGCGCCAATCCAACTTCCTGGCTCAGCGAAGCCGGCGTGCATAGCAGCGTCGATGCGCTGTAAAACGCGCGGCCAATCGGGTTGATGTTGTCTTCGAGTTTGTCGCCCGCGTTCGGCTCGACGATCATCCACGTTCCGTCTTTCTTCAACGAGCCGCGCACGTGTTTCGACGCGCCGACCGGGTCGCCCATGTCGTGCAGGCAATCGAAGAAAGTGACGAAGTCGTAGTCGTTGCCCGGATATTCCTTCGCCTTCGCGATCTCGAATTTTACGCGATCGCCGACTCCGGCATCTTTCGCGCGCTGCCGCGCCGCTTCGATCGATTTGTCGTGATAGTCGAAGCCGATGAATTGGGATTTCGGGTACGACTGCGCCATCAGAATCGTGGACGCGCCGAGACCGCAACCCACGTCAGCAACTTTTGCGCCACTCTTCAGCTTGGAATCGACGCCTTGCAGGGCGGGAATCCATGCTGCGATCAGATTCGCTGCGTAACCTGGACGGAAAAATCGCTCGGTGCCGACGAACAATTCATGATGATGCTCGTGCCAGCCCATGCCTTCGCCGGTCTTGAATTTCTGCGCGAGCTGTTCTTCCGCTCGAGCCGCCGAGAGCGCAACCTGGAATGCGCCGGGCAAAAATGCCGGACTGGTTTCATCGGCCATCGTGAACGCTTGCTCGTCGCTCAACGAAAATTTTCCGCTCGCTGGGTCGTACGTGACGTAACCGCCCGCAGCCTGTGCGCTGAGCCATTCACGAATGTAGCGTTCTGTCGTGCCGGTCCGCTTTGCAAGCTCCGCCGATGTTTGCGGGCCACCGCTAACCAGCGCTTTATAGAGTCCGAGCCGATCACCGATGCGAATGAGAGCCGCGCTCATGGTCGCGCCGAAATCGACAACCGCTTTTCCGAGGAATTCGTTCAACTTATCTGGATTCAAAGCCATTATGAAGCCTCCGTCGAAACAGAATTATAGTGATCTCCAACCACACGAGGACCGCCCAAGGAACCCGCCCGACCGAGGAAATACCCGAGGAAAATAATATGCAGATTGTAGGTCCGTCGAAGTGAAACGCGCAAGCGCGGCAGCGCTTGTCAGCAGCAGCGACTAGGACGCGAATAACGCCGCTGGAGTTGCTCGACGTAAAAATCTTCTTCCGTCAAAAGTGAATCCAGAGGATTTCGCTTTTTTGCTGCGTGCAAATAACGCTCGTACGCGGAATCGCCGCACCAGTCGCGAATACCCGCCCAGAAACCACGGGCGAACGTTTTCACGCGACGCCAGCGAGTCGCGTGAGCAGTGGCTCCGATTGAACGTGGCATCCTCGCGATTGCCATCAGTCGTCTCCGTGCGCGACGCCGGTGAATTCGGGCGCCCACTGCGTCGCGACGTACGGCGCTTCGTGCAGTACCGGTTGTCGGCGTTTGCTCAACAACGCGTACCACTGGATGAGAGCCTCGATGATCAGCACGGCGACCATTCCGGCTAGCACGGCGGTGACCACAGCATCGAGGCGTTGGTTGAAAATGACTCGCTGCGTATCTGCGATTTTCGCGGCGGGAATTTTTCCTGCGGCAAGCTGCGCGGTCAGCACATTCACATACGACAAGAAACCGATACGCGGATTGGGATCGAATATCTTTTGATAACTCGCGGTCATCGTGATGATCACGATCCACGCCATCGGCGCCATCGTGACCCAGATCCATTTCGCGCGGCCCATCTTCAGCAAGATTGTCGTCGCAACCACAAGGGCAACTGCCGCCAGCAGCTGATTCGCGATTCCGAAGAGCGGCCACAACGAATTGATGCCGCCAAGCGGATCGATCACGCCTTGATAGAGAAAATATCCCCACATTCCGACGATGATCGCGCTCGACAGCAAGATACCTGGCATCCAACCGGTGCGGCCAAACGGCTTCCAGACGCGCGCGCCGAGTTCTTGGATCATGAAGCGACCGACGCGTGTGCCCGCGTCGAGCACGGTCAGAATAAAGAGCGCCTCGAACATGATCGCGAAGTGATACCAGATGCTGAGCAGGCGATCGCCGCCGATCGTGTTGGAGAAAATCTCCGCCATGCCGACGGCGAGCGACGGCGCGCCGCCGGCGCGATTCAATAGCGTGATTTCGCCGACCTTGTGCGCGAGATCGGTCATCGTGTGCGGCGCGAGAGGAAATCCCCAGCCGCTGATCGTCGCTGCTGCGGTATCCGCGGTTGCGCCGACGATCGAGGATGGACTGTTGATGGCGAAATAGACGCCCGGCGGCATCGCGCAGGCCGCGATCATCGCCATGACGCCGACGAAGGATTCGAGGAGCATCGCGCCATAGCCTATGAAGCGCGCATGGCTTTCGCGCAAAATCATCTTTGGCGTCGTGCCGGAAGAGATCAACGCGTGGAATCCGCTGATGGCGCCGCATGCGATAGTGATGAAACAGAAGGGAAAGATTTTGCCGGCGAAGACAGGGCCTGTGCCATCGATGAATCGGGTCAGCGGCGGCATTTCAACGTGCGGGCGCACGAACAAAATTCCTGCTGCGAGCGAAAAAATCGCACCGGCTTTGATAAACGCGCTCAAATAATCGCGCGGCGCGAGTAACAACCAGACCGGCAATGCCGACGCCGCGAACGCATAGATAATCAAAGCTGCGGCGAGCGGAATTCCGCCGATGGTGAATACCTTGGCCCACGACGGTGAATCGGCCACCCATTCTCCGGCCACAACCACGAACAAAATCAGTGCGACGCCGACTAAAGATGCTTCGAGCACGCGGCCCGGGCGGAAGAATCGCAAGTAGATGCCAAGCAGCAACGCGATCGGGATTGTCATTGCGAGCGTAAATGTCGCCCATGGTGACGACTTCAGCGCATTGACGATGACCAGCGCCACGACGCCGAGAAGAATCACCATGATGGCGAGGACCGCGAGCTGCGCGATGAAGCCGCCGCGTCGGCTGACTTCTTCGCGAGCCATTTCGCCGAGCGATTTGCCGTCGCGTCGGATCGAACAGAACAGGATGATGAAATCCTGCAC
>DATAMU010000289.1:0-3063 GCA_036266605.1 Candidatus Acidiferrum sp.
CGCCGAAGCTGCCGTCGGACTTCTGCACGGAGCGCAGCCAATTCACGGCGCGCTGGCAATATTCTTTGGCAGTGAGCGAAACGGTTTCCAGTGAGCGCAGGACACCGCTCGTGCCATAGACGTAGTTGACGCCCCAGCGGCCGAACCAGGAGCCGTCTTCGCACTGATCTTTCAGCAAAAATTCGAGAGCGCGCTTGATCGCGGGGTGATTCGCGGTCCAGCCGAAGCGGCCGAGGCATTCGAGAACGCGCGCGGTGACGTCGGCGGTGCTGGGATCGAGCATCGCGTTGTGGTCGGCGAACGGAATGTGATTGAGGAAGCTCTTGTTGTTGTCGCGATCGAAGGCAGCCCAGCCGCCGTCGCGATTCTGCATGCTCAGAAGCCACTGGATACCGCGGCGAATGGCGGCTTCCATGCGCTTCTCGTCGGGAAACTTTACCCGCTGGAGCGCCATGAGGACGAAGGCAGTGTCGTCCACGTCGGGATAAAAGTCGTTGCGGAATTCGAAGACCCAACCGCCCGGAGCAGCGTCTTTGTTTTTGACTTGCCAGTCGCCGGGTCCGAGAACCTGCTGCGACAAAATCCAATCGGCGGATTTCACGAGTGCCGGGTGATCGGCGGGAACACCGGCTTCTTCGAGCGCGACCATCGCGATGCAGGTGTCCCACACCGGCGAGACGCAGGGCTGAAGGCGGATCGTGTCTTTCTCTTCGATTTCGAACCGCGCGAATTCGCGAATTTCGCGCGAGGTCAGTGGATCGTCGGGACCGTGACCGAGCGCCATCAGCGCGAAAATCGAATTCATCATCGCGGGGTAAATCGCGGCGAGACCTTCGGTGCGCTCGATGTGCTCGAGCACCCAGGCTTTCGCTTCGCGCAGCGCGCGATTGCGCAACGGCTTCCACGGGAGCTTTTCGTAAAGCTTCATCGCGCGATCGGCGGCAAGGAAAAAATTGCGCCAGGAGATGAGCGACTCGCTCCAGTCGAATGCGGATTCTTTGTGCGATGGATCGACGAAGAGTTCATCGACTTGCGCGTGATCGGGCAAGCGGAAATCGGGGCGCAGCGCGGAGAGAATTGCCATCGGGATGACGATGCCGCGCGTCCACGAAGACATCTCGTAGATGTTGAGATAGAACCAGTTCGGCAGCAGCATCATTTCCGGCAGGATCGCGGGAACCATCTCCCAACCGAGCGCGCCGGCGAGCGCGAGATAGAAGCGAACGTAGGAATTCGTTTTTTCGAGGCCGCCGAGCCGCAACGCCGTCTCGCGCGCCTTCACCATATGCGCGGATTTGGGATTGTCTCCGACGAGCTTGAGCGCGAAGTAGGCTTTGCAGGTGGCGTTCAATTCGGATGGGCCGCCGGGATAAATATTCCAGCCGCCATCGGCGAGCTGCTTGCGGCGCACATAATTGGCGAGTTTGGCGATGCGCGCGGGCTCGGCTTTGCCGAGAACGTAGAGATAGTAGATGTAGTCGGATTCGAGCGTGCTGTCGGCTTCGAGTTCGCCGAGCCAGTAGCCGGGTTTCGCCTGCAAAGAGAGGAGATGCTCGGCGCCCTTATTGATGGCGTTTTCGAGGCCGGAAATCCACTTTCGCCGGGCACCGAAACCGGCTGCGGCGGGAGCGGCGGCCTCTAGTCCTATGCGGGTACCGGCTGACAAACGAATCCTCCAAAAGCTTTCGTGATTTGCCGCGCAGGCCTCAATAAGTAGCGCGGTTTCAGATACTTCGAGAGCAAACTTGGCTCGAGCCGATCTCCCCCGGGAGACTGGGGTTACACGAGTACTACTGAATTATCGCAAGTCCCACGACACTCGGTCAATCACTTTAGATGCCGTGATGTTTATCCATTGATGCCCGGGACTTTGGGTTGGGTACAGACAAGATTGCGGACGAGTTCCAGGAGAGGAACTGGTAGCGGGGAATTTTCGATGTGGAGGAAATTTGGTTTTGTGCGGAGGAGTTGAAGGGGGATGTTTTGCCAGGAGGGGGTTGTATCGTCCCCGTTCGTTGTTGCTGTCGGGTTAGATGGAATCGGTTCGCGGAGGACGAAGGCGGTGGCGTGGTTGAGCTGGAGCTTGGCCGAATCCTTGAAGTCGGACTTGGCGGGGTGCAGGACCATGAGAAAGAGGTCGGGTTTTAGGAATTGAAGGAGTGTGTTGCTCTCGAGGATTACATTGATCGGTGCGGGCGGCGAAGAGGGCACGGCGTGCCGTGACCCTACGGAGTCGACGCGGGGTTGTTGTTTGCGCGCGACTTCGTCGAGCGCGGAACGGAGTAGGGGCATGCCTTCGGCGAGGAATCCTTGTTTAGTTCGGAGCCAGAAGCTGCCTAGCGCGCCGGCGGCTAGGAAGCGCGAACTGTCGGTGCCGGTGTGAGCGTCGTGCTCCCAATCGATCGCGCAGATGTGCTCGTCGGGGGCGCAATCGCAGTCATGGCCATTTTGCGTACACACGCCGTGACCATACTGTGTGATTTTTCCGGCGATCCAGTTCGCTTCGGGCAGAGCAGAGATGATGTCGCAGACGAGTTGCGTTTTGCCGATGCTGCGCGTGTGTCCGCCGACGACGATGATGCGCGCGTTTGGCGCGATCTGCGTCATTCGCACTTCTCTCCTAGCCTTTCACTTTTGCTTCCAACTCTTTGATGCGCGCGGCGAGATCGGGCAGTCGGCCATACCAAGCGTATTCCTCTTTGAAGCGCTCGAGTGGCCGGGCGGGAGTGCCCCAGACGACTTGCCCGCTGCGGATGATTTTGCCACCGAGTACGCCGGACTGGCCGCCGATTACGGCACCATCCTCGAGTTCGCATCGCTCGCCGAAGCCGGCCTGGCCACCGACGACAACGTTTTTGCCAAAGATGCAGGAGCCGCTGAGGCCGACCAGCGCGGCGATCACGGAGTGCGCACCGATTTTGCAGTTGTGGCCGATATGGACGAGATTGTCGAGCTTTACTCCTTCAGAAATGACGGTGTCGTCGAGCGAGCCGCGATCGATTGTGGTGTTGGCACCGATCTCGACGTCGTCGCCGATTTCGACGATACCGGCTTGCGGGAATT
>DATAMU010000290.1:0-2312 GCA_036266605.1 Candidatus Acidiferrum sp.
ATTCCACCGGGAGCCCTTACGATCTTCCTCTCGTCTCGTCGTTCTTGTGGCTCGCGTTTGCCGGTCTGGTTGCCTACCGAAACCGCGCCGACCTTGAGCCCGCTGCGGATGACGAGCCCGCAGGCGCGGACGCAACAAGCCGAGGGCGAAACTGGGCTTCGCGTCTCGCCATGGTGGCGGCGATCTCCCTTCCTCTCTTTGCGATTTATTCGGTCCATTACTCCAATGACGCGCACGAAGTTCGCGACTACCGCACTCTGACGGTGCTGATCGCATCGATTCCATTGATGCTGATCATCTTCTATCGCACCTACATCGCCGACAAGGATCGTGTGCGATTGCTTTCGCGCTCTGAGCAATCCGTCGAAAATCTTCAACGTCTCCAGACGCAACTCGTGCAGACCGAAAAACTCGTTTCCCTCGGCCAGCTCGCCGCGGGCGCAGCGCATGAAATCAACAATCCGCTCGCCGCGATTCTCGGATTTTCCGATTTGCTCGCCGACGACCCATCGCTCACTGAAAAAGCTCGCTCGACTGCCGCAAAGATTCGAGACCAGGCCCGCCGCACAAAAACTCTTGTCGGTAACCTCCTGAGCTTCGCGCGCCAGGTTCCTCCAGAACGCACGCTTCTCGATATCAACACCGTCGTTACCAACGCGATCCAGCTTCGCTCGCTCGATCGCTCTCCAAAGACGCGCATCGAATTACAACTCGAATCCGTCCTCCCTGGCGTACGCGGCGACGGTAACCAGCTCATGCAGGTCTTCTTCAACCTTATAAACAACGCCGTCGATGCAATGGAATCCCATGAGGGCGGCGTTCTTACCGTCAAAACCGCGCGCGATCGTGGCAACGTTATCATTCTTTTCTCCGACACAGGTCCTGGTATCAAGGAGCCTCATCGCGTTTTCGATCCGTTTTACACGACGAAGCCTGTCGGAAAGGGAACAGGTCTTGGCCTGAGCATCTGTTTCGGCATTGTCCAGGAACACGCCGGAAAAATCCTCTGTTACAACGCGCAGACCGGCGGCGCTGTGTTCCGCGTGGAACTTCCCGCTGTGCTCGCGGCTCTCCCCACGCGCGAACCCCACCTTGCCGGTGCAACTCCGTTACCCTTGCCGCCAAAGCGTTAGTCCAGACCGCTCGCGCCAAGCCGTCATTCAATGGATAAGTCCTTCGTTCCAGAACTCGTGCTACAGTCAAATTCGGTAGCGAAATCCAGGGCTGTCCGCGTTTAAACGCCATCGAATGAACGATCCCGCCATTGTCACGGAAAATCTGACGCGCACGTTTGGCGCTCTCACCGCTGTCGATGGCGTGAATCTGTCGGTCGCCGCAGGCCAGTTCTTCGGCTTCCTCGGACCAAATGGCGCCGGAAAATCGACCACGATCAAGATGCTCACGGGGTTGCTCGCACCGACATCAGGCCGAGTCCGCTTGCTTGGCACGGACTTCGCTTCCGATCCCGTCGCGGTCAAGCGCCAGATCGGCGTTGTCCCCGAAGGCATGGGGTTGTTCGAACGCCTCACCGGTTCCGAATACCTGAATTTCGTCGGCCGAATGTACGGCCTCGATCGCGAAACCTCCAAGCGCCGTTGCGACGAACTGCTCCACTTTATGCAGCTCGACGATCGCCCAAAGTCCGTCATCGCCGACTACTCCCACGGTATGCAAAAGAAATTAGCACTCGCCGCCGCGGTAATTCATGGGCCGCGAATTCTTTTTCTCGACGAACCGTTTGAAGGAGTGGACGCTCTCGCCGCGGGCGCATTGAAAGCGTTGCTCGCCCGCATGACCCAGCGCGGCGTGACGATTTTTCTCACATCCCACGTGCTCGAAATCGTCGAGCGTCTTTGCAGTCACGTCGCCATCATTCACAAGGGCCGTCTCGTCGCCCAAGGCTCGCTCGACGAACTTCGCGCCGGGATTTCATCGGATGACTCCACGCCTCGTACGTTGGAGCAAATCTTTCTGTCCATCGTCGGTCAGGACGGCGACACTCGCTCGCAGTTGGAAGAGCTTTCGTGGCTGACATAACGAGCGGTCCTGGACTGTTTGCGCAAATTGGGCTCATCGCCGAGCTCCGCTGGCGCACTCTCGGAAATCTCATCCGCAAGCGGAATTCGCGCCTTGACCTTATCGGGCTCGGTTTCGCCGCGTTTTTTGCCGGTATTTTTGTAATCGGGTTTTGTTGGCTTTGCTGGTGGGGGGCTTACTTTTCTGTCTCGAAGGGGCGCTTGGTTTGGCTCCTTTTGCTTTTCTGGAGCATCTCGATTTTCTGGCAAGTCTTTCCGCTCTTCATTGCTGGATTC
>DATAMU010000291.1:0-1740 GCA_036266605.1 Candidatus Acidiferrum sp.
GTACTCGTCACCGGAGGCGCCGGCTACATCGGTAGCGTCGTCACCACCCAACTTCTCGCGCGCGGCTACGACGTCGTCGTCTACGACAACCTCGGCAACGGCCACAAAGCCGCCGTACCGAAGCGTGCCAAATTCGTCGAAGGTGACACCGGCGATCGCGCAGCACTCGATCGCCTTTTCAAGAAATATAAATTCCACGGCGTCATCCACATGGCTGCTTCCATCGAAGCCGGCGAATCGATGAAATTTCCAGAAGCGTACTTTCGCAACAACACCGCGAACGCTCTCACGCTGCTCGAAGCCGTTCTCGCCCACAAAGTTTCGCGTTTCGTTTTCAGTTCCACCGCCGCGCTCTTCGGAATGCCCGATCGCACTCCGATCGAAGAAAACGATCCCGTTCACCCGACAAATACCTACGGCGAATCGAAACTCCTCGTCGAGCAAATGCTCGCCTGGTTTCACAAGATTCACGGATTGCGTTATGCGTGCCTGCGCTATTTCAACGCCGCAGGCGCAACTGCAGATCAAGGCGAAGCGCACCATCCCGAATCGCATTTGATTCCGTTGATTCTGCAAGTGGCGCAAGGCAAGCGCGAGTTCATCTCTATCTTCGGCACCGACTACGAAACGCCCGACGGAACCTGCATTCGCGATTACATCCACGTTGCGGATCTTGCCAGCGCGCATGTGCTCACGCTCGATGCGCTCCGCAAGCAAGACAAACTCGTCTATAACCTGGGCAATGGCCGCGGCTTCAGCGTCCGCGAAGTCATCGAGGCCGCACGCAAAGTCACTGGGCATCCGATTCCCGCCAAAGAAATGCCGCGTCGCCCCGGCGACCCCTCGATTCTTGTCGCCAGCTCCGAAAAAATTAAACGCGAACTGAAATGGCAGCCGCAATACGCGACTCTCGAAGACATCGTGCGCAGCGCATGGGAGTGGTTCCAGGCGCATCCGAACGGTTACAGCGCACCGAAATCGTCACGCGCTTCGTCCAATACCAAGAGCACGAAAACAAAATCGAATAAGCCAGCGAACGCGAAGCGCCGCAAGTAACGCGTAGAACTGGAACGGAATTACTGAAGGCGAAAACAGTAAGCCGGAGGAAGCGTCGATGAAATCGATTTGGGCGAGGCGTGAATTTCTCAGTGGAATTGCTGCGATCGCTGCTGGAGCGAGTGTGCCAGGAAAACTGTTGAGCGCATCGCCAAACGCGTCATGCGATGTTCTGTATCCACCGATGGATTTGTCGTACTTCGATTCGCCGATTCCTCCATCGCCGAGCGAAATTCATTTCGGCTACGCATCGATCACTTGGGGCGGAAACGATCGTCAGGCGATCACCGATGTTTCGTCGCTCGGTTTTCCTGGAATTCAGATTCGATCGAATGCAGTCGATGAATTCAAGAGCCCGCAGGAGGTCGCGGATTTGCTGGCGAAGAACAAACTCACGTTCGTCGCGCTCTCGAGCGGAGGCGTGAATATCGACGCTCCCGAATCGGAGCAAGTCGCGAAGCATGTCGCGCACGCAAAGTTCGTGCACGATGCCGGCGGAAAATACCTGCAAGTCACCGACGATCGCCCGAAGAATCGCACGATCACCGCGGAAGATTACAAAAGGCTCGGTCAATATCTGACCGCGCTCGGCAAGCAAACCGCCGAACTCGGAATCCCTCTTGGCTATCACAATCACATGGGTTCGCTCGGCCAAGCTCCCGACGAAGTCGATCAGGTTCTCGC
>DATAMU010000292.1:0-2363 GCA_036266605.1 Candidatus Acidiferrum sp.
TCTATCTTTTTCTCATCAGCTTTATCGGCGGCGTGTATTGGTTCGTCTGTATTTATCGCTACCACGTGATTCTGGCGGTTGTGACAGTGAAGAAATATCCGATTTCGCCGGCGCGCGCGGTCGGATTTCATTTCATTCCGTTTTATCAGTTCTATTGGGTGTTTAAGTGGCCGATCGAAATCGCGAAATTCGTGAATTTTCGTCTGCGGGTCAAAATGATGCGGCCGACTCCAGTCGGCGTCGCCGTCCTCGGCGCGATCGTCCTCCGCGTCTTCGACCCCGGTTTCGGCCTGCTCCTGCTGTTTTTCCCGCTGTCCTACGTCTCGGAATGCATCCGACGCGCACTCGCCGCACCAACGTATCCGCCACTCGCTCCGAAGGAAGAATCAGACCCAAACCAATGAAAATCACAGCAGCCGTTCTCACGCTCTTAGCCCTAGCTGTTCAGGCCTCCGCCCAAACCACCCTGCCGAATCCGCTCGCGCGCGAAATTTTCCAGCAGCTCATCGAAATCAACACGACCGACTCCGTCGGCAACGTTACTAGCGCCGCTGAAGCGATGGCCGCTCGCCTGCGCGACGCCGGCTTCGTCGGCAATGACGTCGTCGTCGCCGGCCCCAACGACCGCAAGAAAAATCTCGTGGCGCGCATCCACGGCACGGGTCAGCGCAAGCCGATCCTCTTCATCGGGCATCTCGACGTCGTCGAAGCACGCCGCGAAGACTGGACCACCGATCCCTTCAAGTTCATCGAAAAGGACGGTTACTTCTACGGCCGCGGCACCGACGATATGAAGGAAGGCGACGCTATCCTCGTCACCAACTTCATTCGCATGAAGAAAGAGAACTACAAGCCCGATCGCGACTTGATCCTTGCGCTCACCGCCGATGAAGAGGGCGGCGATTTCAACGGTGTCGATTGGCTCGTCAAAAATCATCGCGATTGGATCGACGCCGAATACTGCATCAATCTCGACGGCGGCGAATTCGAACGAAATGGCGACCATCGCATCCTCACCGCGATTCAAGCCAGCGAAAAAGTTTACGCCGACTTTCAGCTCGAATCGCTCAATCCCGGCGGCCACAGCTCGTTGCCGTCGTCAGACAACGCGATCTATCACCTTGCCAACGCGCTCGCGAAAATCGAGGCGTACAAATTTCCCGTCGAGATCAACGAGATTACGCGCAACTATTTTCTGAAGACCGCCGACCTGACGAAAGGCTCGGGCGCCGCTGATCTGCGTGCCGTCGCGAAAGAGCCGCCCGACAAAGCCGCCGTGGCGCGGCTTTCACAGACGCCCTACTACAACGCGCTTTTGCGTACAACTTGCGTGGCGACGATGCTAACCGGCGGCCACGCTCCCAACGCACTCCCGCAAATGGCGCGCGCCAACGTCAATTGCCGCATTTTCCCCGGAGAAGATCCCGCCGATATTCGCAAGACGCTCGAGCGCGTCGTCGCCGATCCAAAAGTCACCGTCACCGCCGTGGAATCAAAGGCCGCCGACGGATCGATCGTGCATCAGGTCACCGTGCCGCCGTCGCCGCTCCTCCCCGAAGTCACCCAAGCGATGGACAAAACCGTTCACGCGCTCTACGGAAACATTCCGGTTATGGCCACGATGTCCACCGGCGCCACCGACGGCCGCATCACCCGTATCGCCGGCATCCCCACGTACGGCATCTCCTGCATGTTCTTCCAGATGAACGACAACCGCGCTCACGGCAGAGACGAACGCGTCGGCGTCCAGGATTTTTATGATGGCGTCGTGTTCTGCAACAACCTGATCCGCGCCCTCTCCTCACCCAACTAAGTCTTCTCGCGTTTGGCATTCGTCTCAGCACCGTCCGTGTCTTTGTAGGGGCGGGGCTTGCCCCGCCCGCCGTCAACACGACCGCGTCCTATCGCGAAGCCGCAAAATCAAGCACTCGCGATGCGCCGCGATGCAGGATCGGTCGTCACGACAGTCGCGATCCGCCGTTGCGACCAAAAAGGGAAGGGGCTTCAAGCCCCCTGAGGTTCAGTCCGCTGTTCTCACATACTCCAACGTCGCCACCTGCTTCCACGCATCTCCAACCTTCTCATTCAGCGTCCACTGATACTTTTCATTCGACTTCTTCAGCAGCTCCACCTGCATATCCGCCGGCATCCCCTCGAAATCCGTCGCATGAAACAAAAACTTCGTCGTCTCTCCCGCAAGCTGTGACTTTGCCGGCTCCCAGAAAAAATTCCGCCGATCGGGCATCCGTACATGCCTCCCGTCTTCAGCAGGTACATCCGGTAGAACTCCAAGATGTCGAGCTCCACAAAAGCAAAACGGCCCGGCGATCATTTCGCCGAGCCGTCCGCAAAGTTGAATTGTT
>DATAMU010000293.1:0-3680 GCA_036266605.1 Candidatus Acidiferrum sp.
GGTGTCGCTGGTAGAAGCCTGAGAAAAGAAGCTCGAGAATGAGACGCTGCAAACAACTCGTGACTGTGCGGAGAGAGGAGAGCGATGACCAAACCAGTCGCCTCCGCATATAAAAGCCGTCTGCACGAAATGACGCAGACAACTGCGACCTGTCTATGGAATGACTCCGCGTCAACCTCCGAGTTGAAATATTCGCTCGAAAATGGCGCGGTCGGCGCGACCTGCAATCCCGTTATCGTCGTCGGCGTTCTAAAGAAGGAATTCGACACCTGGAAGGGAAGAATTCAGTTGCTCGCGAGTGAATTCCCAACTGCAGCTGAGGGCGAAATCGCGTGGCAGGTTGTTCGCGAAATGTCGGCTAGCGCCGCGGCTTTGCTGAAGCCGATCTTCGACAAACACAACGGAAAGAACGGCCGGCTTTCGATCCAGACCGATCCACGCCTCTATCGCAATACCGACGCGATCGTGAAACAGACTCTCGATTTCGATCGCCTCGCGCCAAACATGATCGTCAAGATTCCCGTGACACGCGCCGGAATTCCAGCGATCGAAGAGGCGACGTATCGCGGCGTCAGCATCAACGCAACTGTCTCGTTCACGCTCCCGCAATGCATCGCCGTCGCGGAAGCCGTCGAACGCGGCCTCGCACGTCGTGAAAAGGAAGGCCTGCCGATCGATACGATGGGCCCAGTCTGCACCATCATGGTCGGCCGCCTCGATGATTGGCTGAAAGTCGTCGCCGAAAAAGAAAATCTATCCGTCGATCCCGGCATCTTGGAGTGGGCCGGCGTCGCCGTGATGAAAAAGGCCTACAAGATTTTTCGCGAACGCGGCTATCGCCTTCGCTTGCTCTCGGCTGCGTTTCGTAATCACATGCACTGGAGTGAATTCATCGGCGGTGATGTGGTCATTTCTCCTCCGCACGCCTGGCAAGTCCGCTTCAACGCCAGCGACGTTGAAATCAAGCCGCGAATGGAAAATCCCGTCGATCCCAAATTCGTCGATGAACTCTACCGGCGATTTCCTGATTTCCGTCGCGCTTACGACGAAGGAGGCTTGAGCCTCGATGAGTTCGACTCGTACGGCCCGACACGCCGAACGCTGCGTCAATTCATCGCGGCCTGCGCCGATTTGAACGCGATTGTTCGCGATGTGATGCTTCCCAATCCGGACAATTGAATCCTTGATACCTGTCATTTTTTGACCAATCCACAAACACTCTGCTATTGTTCGTTTTCCAAGCATGCCGACCTCACGGAAATCCAGGACGCGAAAGAATCCCAAAGCCGCGAGCATCTCCGACGTAGCGCGCGAATCGGGCGTTTCGATTTTTACGGTCTCCGCCGTCGTCAACAACAAAGCGCATGTCGGCAAAGTTTTGCGAGAGCGCGTCGAAGCCGCGATTCGCAAACTGAACTATCGCCCGAACCTGATCGCGCGCAGCCTCATCAAACAAAAAACACAAACGATCGGCATGATCGTGCCCGACATCGCGAATCCTTTCTTCCCGATGGTTGTTCGGGGCGCGGAAGACGCCGCACAGAAACTCGGCTACAACCTGCTGCTGTGCAACAGCGACGACAATCTCGAAAAAGAAGACCGCGCCGTCGAACTTCTACTCTCAAAACGAGTCGATGGGATCGTGCTCACGAAGGCGGCCGGAGATTTTCAGCCGTCGCTGCGGCAGACCATCACCGACGTAAACATTCCCTTCGTGCTGCTCATGCGCACGTACCCACAACTCACAAAAGACGCCGTCATCAGCGACGACTACCAAGGCGCATACGAAGCTGTGAGTCATCTCGCGCGCTCCGGACGCAAACGCATCGGACTCGTCAGCGGTCCGTTGCGCGTCAGCAATGCAAAAGAGCGGTTCCGCGGATTTCGCGATGCGCTCGACAAAAGCGGATTGCAGTTCGATCCCGATCTCGTTGTCGAAGGCGACTACCGCATCGAATCCGGATTTCGCGCCGGACACACTTTGCTGTCGCGGCGTCCCGACGGAATTTATGTTGCGAACCATCTCATGACCGTTGGATTTTTGAAGGCCGTCGAAGAGATGGGATTGAAGTGTCCCGACGATTTTGGACTCGTGAGTTTCGACGACTATCCGTGGCTTGGAGTTTTTCGTCCGCGGCTCACGACGGTCGAATTGCCGAAGCATCAACTTGGAAGTGAGGCGGTGGAGTTGCTGATTCGCCGCATCGAAGGCGACAAAGGCAAGCCCGTCTTGATGAAGCTACAACCCGAACTGCGCGTCCGCGAATCGTGTGGATTTTCGCAGTTTGTCTCCGCAAATCACGGCACAGACGCCACCGAAATGGCGCACCCAGCTTCGACCAAGTAGCGCGTTTTGCGAACAAAGATCGCCGCGACAAATCGGACTACGTTTCGTTCCAGTTGAAAACTTTCGGGCGCACTGTGAACATCCGCGTTTTGACAGCGCCGTAAATCAACCCGACTAACAGCCACGCAAGGCCAGCGTACTTCGTCCACGTTTGCAACCCCAGGAGCAAGCCGAAGCAGAAGATCGCGCCGAAGCCGGGGACGAAAGCGTCGCGGAAGAATTTTCGATTGTTCGCATTTTGCGAAAACCAAAAATAAAGTAGCGAAGCAATGTTGACCGCTGTGAATGCGAGCAAGGCTCCGAACGTGACCATTTCGGCGGCGCGTTCCCACGGAATCGTCAGCACGGCAATGTACGCAATCCCGCCGACGATCCATTCGTTGTAAACGGGATTGCCGCCTTTCGGGCTGAGATGGCCGAAGACTTTTTTCGGGATGACTTCGTCGCGGCCCATGCAATAGAGCAAGCGCGCTGCGCCGACGTGTCCGGCTAGACCGCAAGCCAAACTCGAGACGATGAGGACGAGACCGTACGCGGAAAATAAAATTGCGCCGCCCGCGATTTTCGCCACGTCCATGAAGGCGGTCTCGGCGTTATTTAATGTTGTGTAGTCCGGCAAGACGATCTGCGCGAGATAAACCTGCAAGCCGCTGAAGAGGCCGGTAAAAATGATCACGAGGACGGCCGCGAGCAAAACGTTACGGCGAGGATTTTTAACTTCCTCGGCGAGAATCGAGACGCCGTCGAATCCGATGAATACGAGCGCCGCAAAAGATGTTCCGGCGGCAAGGGCACGAAGATTGAAAGTGCCGGGATCGTAGATCGGATGCGTTGTAAATAATCCGCCGACACCTTTGTGCATGACGATGAAACGGAACGCTTGCACCAAGAAGACGGCTGTGACGAGCACCATGAATCCGAGAAGTGCCTGGTTGGCGCGCGCGTTGAACTTGATGCCTTGCACAGTCATCAGCGTGATTAGGCCAACGGTGATCGCGGCGAGTATCGCGAAGGGAATTTGCGGGACCATACGACGGATCGCGAGGACTGCGTAGAGCGCGTTTTGAATCGGCTGGAAAAGAAATTCGAGAAACATCGTCCAGCCGAGAATGAATCCGACGTGGGGATTCATGGTTTGGCTTACGTAGGAGTAGACGGAGCCAGAAGATGGAAACACGCTGGCCATACGGCCGAAGCTGACAGCAGTTACCGACATCGCGATCATTGCCAGGAGAAGAGTTGTTGCGGCGTGACCGTGCGAGAGGACTTGCGCTTCGCCGAAAAGGGGGACGGCGGCGATCGGCGACGTGAGGATGATTCCGTAGTAGACCAG